>JAAYQR010000007.1 GCA_012519205.1 Candidatus Epulonipiscium sp.
AAAAAACAAAAAAGGAAATCCCCTTTATTCAACGACCATTAGTGTATATGGAGAAAAACATCGCATTATTGGGTTAATCTGTATTAATTTTTATGCAGATACGCCTTTTTCGGAAGTATTTCCTGTTTTCAAAATGTTAGATAAAACAGCAGGTTCTATAATGAATGAAAATTTTGCAGTTGATGTAGATACCTTAATTGAAGAAGCCTACTCTGAAGCATTTCATCAGGTGATGTCTGATGAAAGAATATCTAACAATCTTAAAAATAAAGAAATAGTAGGGGTTTTGTATGAACAAGGGATTTTTGGTTTAAAGGATGCTGTAATAAAGGTATCTCAATTAATGGAGGTAAGCAAAAATACGGTATATATGCATTTAAGAGCATTTAAGCAAAAAGAAGATGATGGGTCAAGGTGAAAAGCTTTGACCTAGGATTTATCTAAAGAAGGAATATGAATGGACTTTATACAGTCTATCCATAGTCCTTCTTTTTAATTGTTTAATAAGTGAATTATAAGAAAATTGACTGAAATATAATAATGTGAACTTGGATTGACTGAAAAATATTTCAGTGATATAATCAGTTTGTAACTAAAACAACAAAATATTATATAAAAAGGGGAATTTATTATGCAAAAAATCAATACAACAAAGGCTCCGGCTGCTATAGGCCCATACTCACAAGCGATAATAGTAAATGGAATACTCTATACATCTGGACAAATACCCTTAGACCCTGTAAGTGGTGCCGTAGTAGAAGGTGGAATTAGGGAACAGACACATCAGGTAATGAAAAACTTACATGCTGTTTTAGAAGAGGCCAAGTCCTCCCTTGAAGATGTATTTAAAACCACTTGTTTTTTATCCGATATGGGGAACTTTGCAGCATTTAATGAAGTATATGCAGAATATTTTACTGGAAAACCGGCTCGTTCCTGCGTGGCAGTGAGGGAACTTCCAAAAGGTGTTTTGGTAGAAGTTGAAGTTATTGCCAAAGCAGAATAAAAGATAGGACAATTTATAAATAATAACAAATAGCTTTGAATAATAATAGATAAGGAAATAATATTGTCAAAACATAATTATCTATTCTAGGAGGTTGTATATGAAAAAAACGATTTTAGCATTTACATTGGTAATTATACTTTTTTTAGGGGGCTGCTTAGCTCCTTCAAAAAAGGGAGAGGTTGAAACCGAAAATACTTCATACCCACTCATCATTACAGATCAGTTGGGCAGAGAAGTTACCATCGAAGAGGAACCCGAAAGAATTGTAAGTGGATATTATATATCAACATCCCTACTCATTGCATTAGATTTACAGGATCAAATAGTTGGAATTGAAAACAAACCGGAAAAACGGCCCATATACAAACTAGCGGCTCCAAGGTTATTGCAACGCCCCAATGTAGGGACAATGAAAGAATTAAACATGGAAATGGTTTTGGAACTAGAACCGGATTTGGTTATTCTTCCCGTAAAATTAAAAGATAATATCGAAGCCTTAGAAGAACTTGGAATTAAGGTTATTGCCGTTAACCCGGAAAATAGTGACCTGATTAATGAAATGATTGCAATTATCTCGAAAGCTACCAATACTATAGACCGTGGAGACAGATTGGTTGAAGCAATCGACAGATACACAAAGAAGTTAGGCACCCTCTTAGATGGGATAGATGAAAAAACCGTGTATCTTGGGGGTAATAGCGAATTTCTAAATACCGCCGGATCTAAGATGTACCAAGATACATTAATAACCTTAGCTAGAGGAAAGAATGTAGCCACTGAGATTGAAGATTCTTATTGGGTAAATGTATCCTATGAACAATTACTCAAATGGGATCCGGATGTTATTATCCTTGCATCGGAAGCAGAGTATAGCAAGGATGACGTACTAAATGATACGGCCATAAGGGATATAAAGGCAGTTAAAAACAAGGCTGTAGAAGTCATACCAAATAATATAGAAGCTTGGGATTCCCCGGTTCCTTCTTCAGTTTTAGGTTCTTTGTGGATGGCCAGTGTCCTTTATCCCGATAAGTATTCCAATGAGGAATTCAACTTAGATGTGCAGGAATTTTATTCAACATTCTACAATATAGAAGTTAATGTCAATGAATAAAGGTCCTCGCAATGGTATTTTCGGATTTTCTGTTCTTTTAGGATTCTTATGTATCATATCCTTTAGGGTTGGAAGATATGAAATGAACACGGGGGATATATTTAGAGTTTTAACCCGAACCGCATCCCCCATGAAAATGAATGTATTTTTTAACCTTAGACTTCCACGTACCATATTAGTCATGTTAGCAGGATTTACCCTAGCTTATGTGGGGAGCATATTGCAGACGATTTTCAAAAACCCCCTAGCGGCACCGGAAATCATAGGGGTAAGTTCCGGGGCAAGTGCAGGGGCTGCATTTTCTATTGTAGCTCTTGGTGGTGGATTTTATGTCACTATGGCATCAGCATTTATTGGGGCAATTCTTGCTCTAGGTATGTCCCTTTTGATTGCATCTAAATCCAATCAAAAAAGCCTGGCAAGTTTTGTATTAAGCGGTATTGCAGTCAATGCCCTTGCACAATCGGCTATCATGTTTCTAAAGATGGCAGCGGACCCGGAAAGGCAGCTGGCATCGATTGAGTTTTGGATGATGGGAGGTTTCAATACCATAACTGCCTCTAAGGTTAGGCTGGTTATACCAATAACCCTAATAGCACTATTCTTTCTTATATTATACAGACGTCAAATTGAGATATTATCACTAAAAGATGATGAAGCTAGAGCCTTAGGTGTAAATATAAAAAGAATTCGCCCCATCATCTTAATGTTATGCAGTATTGCAGTTGCTTCCATTGTCTCGGTTAGTGGCTTAGTTAGTTTTATCGGTTTAATAGGGCCCCATCTTTCTCGGTTAATCGTAAAACGTAATTCAAGTAGGGTGTGGATGATATCTGGGCTTATAGGAAGCTCTTTGCTGCTGATATCAGATATAATTGCAAGAAGTATTTCTGCTAGTGAAATTCCAATTAGTATTTGCACAAGCTTCATTGGTGCTCCTGTTTTAATTTATTTAATGATGAGAAAGGAGCATCTTGTATGAGAAATGAGCTTGAAATAAGGAACCTAGATGTATTTTATAAAAAAAGGCATATTGTAAAAAACATAGGCCTAACCATGGGCACAAAAGAATTCAATGCCCTCTTAGGAAGGAATGGATGTGGAAAGACAACCCTATTAAAAGGGATTCTTGGACTTATAAAAACAGAAGGAAATATACTGCTTAATGGTGCATCCATTCCAACCCTTGGGGTCAAGGAAAAAGCAAAAAGTATTGGATATATCTCACAACGAACGGATGTAACCTATTCTATTGGAGTTAAGGACTTAATACTAATGGGATTAAATCCACATCTAGGAACCTTTGAGCAAATTGATAAACACCAAGAATTAAAAGTGATAGATATTGCAAAAGAATTAGGTATAGAAAAATTTTTGAATAAAGATTATTTGACCTTAAGTGAGGGGCAAAAGCAACTTGTAATCATTGCTAGGGCTATCGTACAAGATGCCAGTCTTTTATTGCTAGATGAACCAGATAGCGCAATGGACTTCGTAGTAAGACATATCATCCTTCAAAAACTAAAAGAAATATTAATCCTTCATAATAAGATGGCATTAATAACCATGCATGATCCTAATTTCGCCCTATCCTATTGTGATAATATCTTTCTAATGAAGGATGGAGGCTTATTAGAAACCATCCGTGTTAAGGAAGATGGTATTAAGGAAATAAAAAGAAAGCTTAGACTTATTTATGGGGAAATCGACTTAATCGAATATAAAGGAAGTTTTTATATGGTGAAAGCATGAAAAAAAACAAACAAGCATTTGATGTAAGTTGCATTATTATGGCCAGTGGGGCCAGTACTAGGTTCGGCGATAACAAATTATTAGCAGATTTTCATGGAAGAACTCTAGTTGAACGGGTACTAGATCAAATTCCCTTTGATTTATTCAAAGAAGTAATACTAGTAACCAGATATATAGAAATTAGGGAACTTGCTAAAAATTATCCTGTTGTTTGTATTTTGCATGACTTTCCTAGACAGCGGGATACCATACGAGTAGGTATGGAGCATATTACCAATACCAAGGGGTGTATGCTTGTTACTTGTGACCAGCCCCTAAGAACCATAGATTCTTTAAGGAAGATGTACCATATGTTTAATCAGCATCCGACTTCGGTGGTGAGACTTGGGTATCATGACTTGGTTGGCAATCCAGTGTTGTTTCCAAATCGATATTATGAAGAACTAAAAAATTTAATGCCTGGGCAAAGAGGTTTGGATGTAATCAAAGCCCATAAGGAGAACATAGTTATTGTACAAGCAAATAATAAATACGAATTGGCGGATGTGGATACCCCTTACGACTTAATGAATTTATTAAACATCCCTGATTAGAAAGGACATAATGATGTATCTAATAGGAAATGGAAAAGTATTTACTAGAGATCCCAAGGTGCCCTATATTCCGAGGGGTGGAGTCTTCTTTGAAGGTAATCTAATTAGAGAAGTAGGTACCTTTGAAGCATTAAAGGAAAAATACCCCCAGGCAAAAATCATAGATGCAAAGAACCAAGTGATTATGCCAGGACTTATAAATGTTCATAATCATATCTATTCCTCATTGGCTAGAGGATTAAGTATCAAAAATCACAACCCAAAAAATTTTTTAGATATCCTTGAGGGTTTATGGTGGAATTTAGACAATCACCTAACCTTAGAAAATGATAGAATTAGTGCCCAGGTAACGTTTTTAAATTGTATAGAAAACGGTGTGACTACGGTCTTTGACCACCATGCTAGCTACAAAAAAACAAAAGGCAGCCTAATGGAATTGGCCCAAATTGCAAAAGAATACAAAATTCGCGCCTGTCTTTGTTATGAGGTAAGTGATCGAAATGGTCAAGAAGAAATGAAGAAAGCAGTAAAGGAAAATGTGGATTTCATAAATTATGCAAATAAAGATACCTCTGACATGATAAAAGGTATCATGGGCCTTCATGCCAGCTTTACCCTAAGCGATGAAACCCTTAGGTATGTGGTAGAACAAAACCCAGAAAATGCAGGATACCATGTGCATATAGCAGAAGGAATGGATGATGTGGAGGATAGTCTTACAAAGTACGGCGTTCGTACTGTGGAACGGTTAAACTCCATGGGTATCCTTGGACCTAAGACGGTGGCAGGTCATTGTATCTATGTTGAGGATAAAGAGTTAGATATTCTAAAAGAAACGGACACCATGGTGGTTCATAATCCCGAAAGTAATATGGGAAATGCCGTTGGTGCCCCGGATGTACTGAAGATTTTTGCTAAAGGAGTATCAGTAGGGCTTGGAACCGATGGGTATACCAACGATATGATAGAAAGCTACAAGGTAGCCAATATCCTTCAAAAGCATCTACACAAAGATCCAAATTGTGCCTGGGGCGAAATTCCAACCATGTTATTTGAAAATAACGCTAAAATTGCTAATCGTTTCTTTGCAACCCCTTTAGGAAAAATCAAAGAAGGGTACGGGGCAGATATTATATTCGTGGATTATGACCCTCTAACTCCGATGGACGAAAACAACCTAAATTCTCATATTTTATTTGGAATGAATGGTTCTTTGGTCACAACTACCATTTGTAACGGTGAGATTCTTATGAAAGATAGAAAGCTTCTTCATATAAATAAGGAAGAAGTAATGAAGGAAAGCAGAAAACAAGCAAAGGATTTATGGCAAAGGATTAATGACAAACGATAATGCTAGAGAGGACTGGGAAAATGAGTGATGTAATGGTACAGATACCTTTTCATAAAATTATGGAAAGAATTATGTTTGAAAAAGAAAAATACAATACTGTTTTTGGGGTGGGCAATCTTTACACCCATGATGGAAATAGGGAATTAAATTTATTTGGAAACCCATTAGAAAATCCTTTTGGACCGGCAGCCGGACCCCACACACAATTGGCTCAAAACTTAGTTGCAGCCTATGTAGGGGGGAGTAGATTCTTCGAACTTAAAACTGTTCAAATATTAGACGGCCACGATTTACATGTGGACAAGCCCTGTATCCGTGCAGATGATGAAGCTTATAACGTAGAGTGGTCTACAGAGTTGTATGTATCTCAAGCCATCGAAGAGTATATCAAAGGTTATTATGCAATTAAACTTATTTCAAAAGAATATGGATTCGGGGATCCTGACAAGTTCATTTTCAATACATCCGTTGGGTACAACTTAGAAGGAATCAAGTCAAAGAAAATCGATGATTTTATAGAAGGGTTAAAGGATGCTAGGGATACTGAAGCCTGGAGAGAATGTGAAACATGGGCTCTTAATAATGTGGATGAATTCAAAAACATTGATGAAGAGTATATTAAATCTATTTCATCAAAGATTTGCAACTCCATTACTTTGTCCACCATGCATGGCTGCCCCAGTGACGAAATCGAAGGAATCATTACCCATTTATTAATTAGTAAAAAGATTAATACCTATCTAAAATGCAATCCAACCTTGTTAGGTTATGATTTTGTAAGGAAAACTATGGACGATATGGGCTATGACTACATGATCTTTGAAAAAGGCGGTTTTGAAAGCGATTTACAATACCCAGATGCTGTTATTTTAATTAAAAAAATGCAGGAACTTGCTAGGGAAAATGGCTTGACCTTCGGAGTTAAGCTATCTAATACCTTCCATGTAAAGGTGAAAAAGAATGAACTACCTGGGGAAGATATGTATATGTCAGGCAAGGCATTGTATCCATTGACCATCAATCTAGCGGCAAAGTTAGCAAAGGATTTCGATGGCAGATTGCCCATGTCCTTTTCCGGAGGGGCCGATGCTAATAATATTCAAAAAATATTTGATACTGGAATATGGCCAATTACAGTGGCGACTATCTTGTTAAAACCAACCGGATACAATGTGATAAAAAAGCTTGCAACTCTTTTAGATGCATGTCATTTTCCATTAGATCAAGTAGTTAATGTATCTAAGTTAGAAGAACTTGCAAAAGAAGCAATCTCTGATAAAAACTATAGAAAATCAGAAGTGTCCCGCAAGAAAATCTTAGTATCGTTTGACGAAAATAAAAATGTAAGAATGGAATGTAAGGTAACCTGCGGAAGCTGCGTAAATGTATGCCCAAATCGTGCTAACACTACCTTAATGGTAGAAGGTGTAAAACGTATGCTTCATATTGATGATTATTGTAATGAATGCGGAAATTGTTATATATTCTGCCCGGATAAATGTACACCATATAAAGATAGGCTGACATTGTTTTCAGGAAAAAAAGAATTAAAAGAAAGTACAAATCAGGGCTTTGCGATGATAGAAGACTTGGTAGTATATAGGTACAACGGGGAAGTAAAAGAATGTGAACTAAAGGATGCCCCACAGATTATACAAAGTTTTGTACAAGCAATCAAAGAACAACAGCCTTACCTGTAAACAACGCATCTTATATTTTATATTAGGTGGGCTATTGGCAACTTAGTATTTTGTAGTGTTTTATCTACAGATTTTTGCAAGAATTGGGAGGATGATAGGCTTGAAGATAATAAAAAATGGTATCTTAGTAAGTCCTGAGGGGACATATAAGGCAGATATCGCCATAGAAGATAATAAAATCAAAGAGATTGCACCCTCCATCAAGACAACTAAGAATGATGAAGTCTACGATGCTACCGACTGCTTGGTTTTTCCGGGATTCATAGATGGACATACTCATTTTGATATGTATACCGGAGTCATCAATACAGCAGATGATTTTGTTAGTGGTACAAAGGCAGCGGTAATCGGTGGTACTACAACCATTGTAGACTTTGCTACTCAAGAAAAAAATCAAACTTTAAAAGAAGCCTATGACATTTGGATGCTTAAAGCCAAAGATAAAAGCTCCTGTAACTTTAGGTTCCATATGGCAATCACCGATTGGAATGATAAAGTGAAAGAAGAAATGAATACTATGCCGAACTTGGGGGTTACTTCCTTTAAAATGTATATGGCATATGATAATCTACTTTCCAATGATAGTGAAATCTTGGAGTGTCTAAAAAAAGTAAAAGAAATTGGCGGAGTGTTGGGAGTGCATTGTGAAAATGGTGCCTTAATCAATGCATTGACTAAAGATAGAATAGAAGCTGGTGAGATGACACCAAGCGCTCACCCCAAATCTAGGCCGGACTATGTAGAAGCAGAGGCAATCAATCGTTTAGTTTATATAAGTTCTCTGGTGGATTATCCGGTTAATATTGTTCATTTAAGCTCCCGACTTGGGCTTAATGAAATAAGGAATGCTAGAAAAAGAAACCAAGAAATAACCGTGGAAACCTGTCCACAATACTTGTTTTTAGAGGATAAGCATTATGAATTGGAAAATTTCGAGGGGGCAAAGTATGTCATTTCACCACCCCTAAGAAAAGAAAAGGATAATCAGGCATTAATCGATGCCATTATCGATGGAGAAATTAATACCATAGCAACAGACCACTGCAGTTTTAATTTCAAGGAAAACAAAGAATTAGGCAGCTCAGACTTTCGTAAGATTCCTAACGGAGCTCCAGGGGTGGAACATAGGCCGCAGCTTATTTACACACATCTGGTGGATAAGGGTCTTATAGATGTTTCAAGAATGTGTGAACTCCTATCCACTAATCCCGCTAAACTTTATGGAATGTATCCTAAAAAGGGGATTCTTGAAGTGGGTAGCGATGCCGATATCGTCATTTTTTCTCCCTATTATGAAGGGATAATCACTGCCGATAATCAGCTCCAAAATGTGGATTACACCCCATATGAGGGTTTTAAGGTAAAGGGTCAGGCAAAAACTGTATTTGTTAATGGGACATTGGTTGTTAGGGGAGGTACTATTGTAAAAGAGAGACAAGGTAGATATATATACTAACTAAGGGGGACGACATAAAATGTATAACATCAAAGTAAACGGCAAGGAGTATCAAAGGGAAGAGGACAAAAAACTGTTGGATTTTTTACGCTATGACTTAGGATTAACCTCAGCAAAAGATGGGTGTAGTGAGGGGGCCTGTGGTACTTGTACGGTTATCGTAGATGGTAAAAAGGCAAAGGCTTGCATTTTTACCTTATCCAAACTGGATGGTAAATCTGTTACAACTGTAGAAGGATTAAATGATAGGGAAAAAAACGTATATGCCTATGCTTTTGGAGATACCGGGGCTGTACAATGCGGATTTTGTATTCCGGGGATGGTAATCTCTGCTAAGGCTTTATTAGATACCAATTTAGAACCTACAAAAGAAGATGTTAAAAAGGCTATTATAGGTAATATCTGCCGCTGCACGGGCTATACAAAAATCGAAGATGCTATTCTTTTATCGGCTAAGATGTTTAGAGAAAACTTGCCCATACCTGAAGAAAGGGGAAACGGTAAAGTAGGTGAACATCTAGGAAGAATTGACGCAAAGGAAAAGGTGCTGGGGACAGGAAAATATGTGGATGATATTACAGTGGAAGGCATGATTTATGCTAAGGCTCTCCGTAGCCGATACCCTAGGGCAATTGTTAAGGACATTAGACTGGATAAGGCCCTAGCCCATCAGGATTGCGTTCGCATTTTAACAGCACAGGATGTTCCATTTAATAAAACTGGTCATATAGTTCCCGACTGGGACGTGCTCATTGCCAAGGGAGATACCACGAGATATATTGGAGACGCAATTGTTTTAGTAGCCTCCACTAAAAGAGAAACCCTGGATGAAATTTTAGCCTTGGTTGAAGTGGATTATGAGGAATTAATCCCCCTGACTAATCCTCAAGAAGCAATGAAAGAAGATGCTCCAAGACTGCATTCCAAAGGTAATATTCTTGCTAAAGAAAGGATTACTAGAGGTAATGCAGAAGAAGTAATCAAAAACTCAAAATATGTTGTTACCAATCACTACTCTGTGCCAATGACAGACCATGCATTCATGGAGCCAGAATGTGCCATTGGAATTCCAGATGGAGATGGTGTGCTCATGTACACAGCTTCTCAATCTGTATACGACGAGCAAAGGGAAATTGCCAGAATGCTAAACATTGCTCCGGAACTAGTTCGCTGTCAAACCAAATTGGTTGGGGGTGGATTTGGTGGTAAGGAGGATATGAGCGTACAACACCATGCCGCATTAATGGCTTACATCACTAAGAAACCTGTAAAAGTTAAATTCTCAAGACAAGAAAGCCTTAATATCCATACGAAACGACATGCTATGGAGATAGATATTACCACTGCCTGTGACGAAAATGGGATTATTACAGCAACTAAAGCAACTATCATTTCAGATTGCGGTGCCTATGCCAGTTTAGGCGGTCCTGTATTACAAAGAGCCTGTACTCATCTTGGAGGTCCATATAACTTCCAAAATCTAGAGGTGAATGGAATTTGTGTGTATACCAATAATGTTCCCGGTGGGGCTTTTAGAGGATTTGGCGTAACCCAAAGTTGTTTTGCCCAGGAACAAAATATCAATGAGTTAGCTGAAAAGGTAGGTATATCCCCTTGGGAATTTAGATACAAAAATGCAATCCGTCCAGGGCACGAATTACCTAATGGACAAATTGCAGGGGAAGATACAGCCTTTGTGGAGTGTTTAGAAGATGTAAAAGATGTTTTTGAATCTAATCCTTATGCAGGTATAGCAGGGGCTATGAAAAATGCGGGACTTGGAGTAGGGGTTCCGGATGTAGGGCGCAGTAATTTGAAAATAGAGAACGGAAAAGTGCATATTCTCACATCTGCAGCTTGTATCGGTCAGGGAATTGGTAATGTTATGCTTGCTATGGTTTGCGAAAGTACAGGACTAGATCCATCTCTTATCGTTCATGAACTAGCCGACACCTTAACTACCCCCAACTCAGGCACCACCACCGCTTCTCGTCAAACCTTGTTTGCAGGGGAAGCTACAAAAAGAGCTGCAAAGAAGTTAGCCGAGGTTCTAAAGACAAAGACTTTAGAGGAGCTAGAAGGTCAATTATTCGAAGGAGAATATATTGGTGTAACAGATAAAATGGGCTCTGATAAGAAAAACCCAATTAGCCATGTAGCCTATAGCTATGCTGTCCATGTAGCGATTATGGACGAAAATAAAAAAGTAATCAAAGTAGTTGCAGCCCACGATGTTGGCCGTGTAATCAATCCAAAGGCCTGCCAAGGACAAATCGAGGGTGGTGTTGTCATGGGGCTTGGATATGGTGTGAGCGAAAACTTTATTATGGAGGATGGATACGTTAAAACAAAATATGGAACCCTGGGACTTCTAAGGGCAACCCAGGCACCAGAAATAGAAGTGATTATGATTGAGAAAAACAATCCTAAGGGGCTTGCATATGGTGCAAAGGGAATCGGTGAAATCAGTTCTATTCCTACTGCTCCAGCTACAGCTCATGCGGCATACCGTGTGGATGGGCAAAGAAGATTTTCCCTACCTATTAATAAAACGGCATATAAAAAATAAATTATATCTCTTGTCATCCCGAAAGGGAGAAGGTTTTTGTTTCACTCGTGATGACTGATGGGGATACTTAATATAGATGGTACTAACAACAGGGGGTGCAGGATGATAAGCGATGTAAAAAAGGTAGGGATAGGACAGGCAGTTCCATTAGCTCTACAACATGTGGTGGCCATGGTTGTTGGATGTGTAACAGTTCCAACAATCCTTGGAACTGTGGGGGAAATCGGTAGTGACGATTTAGTTATTATGATGCAGGCCTCACTTTTATGTGCGGCCATAGCAATTCTTATTCATGCCTATGGCAGATTTGGGATTGGTTCTAATCTTCCAGTCATTATAGGGAGTGGGTTTGCATTTATTCCTACTCTTACAAGTATAGTAAAGGCAGAGGGAATATCAGGAGTATTAGGGGCACAGTTAGTAGGGGCCTTAGTTGGTATCTTGGTTGGGTTTGGGTTTAAAAAGATAAGGTTTTTATTCCCACCCATCGTGACAGCTTCCGTTGTGCTGACCGTAGGGATATCCCTATATGGTACAGCGGTCAAATATATGTCAGGGGGAGAAAACAGTGAATTTTATGGAACTCCTAAAGCATGGATTGTCGCTCTTATTACCCTGGGTTCTGTCTTGTTTTTTTCACAATTTTGCAAGGGTATTATGAAAGTATCATCTACCCTACTGGGGTTGATTGTCGGATATATTTTAGCCTTTGCCTTAGGGATGGTAGATTTTACAAGGGTAGCCAATGCAGCCTTTATTGCTCTACCTAGACCCTTTCACTTTGGTATGAGCTTTTCATTAGGCGGCATTGTATCCATGATAATCATCTTTGTGATTAACTCCATCCAAGATATCGGTCAATTTGAAGCAACTACTGCAGGAGCCTTTAACCGTAAGGCAACAGATAAAGAATTATCAGGGGGTATCATAGGAAACAATATCTCCAGTGCCCTGGGGGCAATCTTTGGGGGAACTCCCAATGCGACTTGTGGACAAAATGTAGGTATTGTAGTAACGACCAATGTAACAGAAAAAATTGTATTTACAGTGGCGGCAGTAATAATTATGGTAACTGCTCTGATACCAAAGCTGGCAGGAATATTTTTAACCATACCCCTCCCAGTCCTTGGAGGTGCTACAATTACAGTATTTGGAAGTATAGCCATGACAGGAGTTAGAATGCTCTCTAATGCTGGACTAACTCAAAGAAATCTATCCATAGCAGGGCTTTCTGTTGCTCTGGCAGTTGGATTATCTAGAACCCCAGGAGCATTCGAAATGTGTCCCGAAGTGATAAAAATAATCTTTGGGGGAAGCGAAATAGTTATCGTGGCATTGATGGCAATCATATTAAACCTTATTTTACCAAAAGATAAATAATGATATAAGAATCTAATTAATAATATATAGAAAAGAGGAGAATCATGAAAGAAACATTTAAAAGCATATTTTACCCAAGAAAGAACAATGAAAAATTCAACATCGATTTTTTAAACCTTGATGAGGCAAAAAAGGTTCATACGTTCCATGCAAGTTTTCCTGTATATGCTGAAACTCCCTTGGTTGAGCTAAAAAACCTAGCTAAACAAATAGGTGTATCTAATATACATGTAAAAGATGAATCCTTCCGTTTTGGTTTAAATGCATTCAAGGTATTAGGAGGTTCCTATGCCATCGGGCGGCTAATTGCAGACAAAATCGGGGAAGATATAAAAAACCTATCAGCGACAAAAATGGTTTCAAAAGAAGTAAAAGATAAAACAGGAGATATGGTATTTGTTACAGCCACCGATGGCAATCATGGCCGTGGGGTTGCCTGGACTGCAAACCAATTAAGTCAAAAATCCGTAGTCTACATGCCAAAAGGTTCCGCCATAGAAAGATTAAATAATATCCTATTAGAGGGCTCCGATGCCAGTATTATGGATATGAACTACGATGAAGCCGTTCGTCTTGCAGACAAAAATGCTAAAGAAAAAGGCTGGATTGTAATTCAGGATACAGCATGGGAAGGGTATACCGATATCCCTACATGGATTATGCAAGGGTATATGACCTTAGGATATGAAATTGTAAAACAATTAGAAGAAACTAAAAAGGAAGCGCCTACCCATATTTTCTTACAAGCTGGTGTGGGCTCCATGGCGGGTGCAATTTGTGGATTTTTTGCAAACTACTACAAGGGCACTCAGCCAAAAATCATAATCATAGAACCCAATAAGGCAGATTGCATTTATCGTACGGCGGAAGCTTGTGACGACAAACTCCATTTTGGGACAGGTCATATGGATACTATTATGGCAGGACTTGCTTGTGGAGAACCTAATATTATCGGTTGGAATGTACTAAAAGATTATGCGGATGCATTCATTTCTTGCCCAGATTATATAGCAGCGGACGGGATGCGTGTCATGGCAAGCCCCTTAGATGGAGATGAAAAAGTAGTATCCGGGGAAAGCGGTGCAGCTACCTTAGGATGCATATACAATGTTTTAACAGATGATTCTCTTGTAGATATTAAAGGAAAGCTAGGACTTAATGAAGACTCAAGTTTACTCTTTATATCTACAGAAGGGGATACGGATAAAGAAAATTACCAAAATGTTATATGGAATGGAAAGTCTACCCGTTATGAAAGATAAATTTTAGGAGGAATTAAGATGCTTAATATAGATAGGGAAAAAGAACTCATCGAATTAACTAAGAAAATGATACAGGCAAAGAGCTATTCAGGAGAAGAAGGGCAGGCAGCCCAAACCATCGGTGAATTTTGCAAAACCAATGGATTTGACGAAGTAACTTATGATAGATATGGTAATGTTATCGGGGTCATCAGGGGAAATCGTCCAGGGCCTAAGGTATTATTTGATGGACATATTGATACAGTTCCCGTATCCGATCCAAGTAAATGGAAATATGATCCATTCAAAGGTGAAATAGTAGAGGGTAAACTCTATGGCCGTGGTACTTCTGACATGAAGGGAGCAGTTTCAGCCTTTACGGCAGCGGCAAAATATTTTGCAGAAGATACAAGACGGGACTTTGGTGGAGAAATTCTGATTGCGGGAGTTGTCCATGAAGAATGTTTCGAAGGGGTAGCAGCTAGAGAAATCTCTAAGAATTTTAAACCAGACTATGTCATCATCGGGGAAGCAAGTCAACTCAATGTAAAAATTGGTCAAAGAGGCCGCGGTGAAATTGTAGTTGAAACTTTTGGCAAACCAGCACACTCTGCAAATCCTGAAAAAGGTATAAATGCCGTTTATAAAATGAATAAAGTTATTGATGCCATAAGAACCCTAGTACCAACAGAACATCCTGTATTAGGAAAAGGGATTTTAGAGCTTACAGATATTAAATCCGCCCCATATCCCGGCGCCTCCGTGGTTCCCGAATACTGCCGTGCAACCTATGATCGCCGTTTATTAGTCGGGGAAACCAAAGAATCCGTACTTAAGCCTATAAAAGAGTTATTAGACAAATTAATGGCGGAGGATAAAGCATTAAAAGTAAAAGTATCCTATGCGGTGGGAGAAGAAATCTGTTATACAGGAAACAAAATAGAAGGAGAGCGTTTCTTCCCAGGATGGCTATATGATAAGGATGAACCATGGGTTCAAGCAGTGCTAACAAAATTAAAGAATGCAGGATTTAATCCTGAGATTACCCAGTACAATTTCTGTACCAACGGCTCCCATTATGCAGGAGAAGCTGGTATTAAGACATTAGGTATTGGACCTTCCTTAGAAAGTCTAGCCCATACTGTAGATGAATATATAGAAATAGAACAGCTTACAAAAGTTTGTCAGTGCTACTACGGCGTTATGAAGGCATTATTAATCTAACCAGGGATATTTCCTTTGATTGAAAGAGGGATTGTATGAAAACTTTAATTAAAAATGGAATTATTGTTGATGGAAGCGGACAGCCATCATATACTGCAGACTTATTAATAAAAGATGATAAAATAGAAAAAATCGGATTCATCAATGATATAAATGCAGATAGGGTGATTAATGCCCAGGGCCTTGTAATAGCCCCGGGATTCATTGACACCCATTCCCACAGTGACTTAGATGTAATACTCCGTCCAAAGGTCATGCCGAAAATAATGCAGGGCATCACCACAGAATTTTTAGGACAAGATGGGGTCTCTATGGCACCTCTCCCCCTAAAATATATTTCAGACTGGCGTAAAAATATTGCAGGACTTGATGGAGTTAGTGATGAAATCGATTGGACCTATGGGACAACCGATAACTATCTAAAGATGATAGAAAAAGCTCAACCAGGGGTTAATCAATGCTATCTGGTTCCCCATGGAAATATCCGTATGGAAGCCATGGGTCTAGATAATCGCCAGCCCACCGATGGAGAAATCGAAAGAATGAGAAAAATAACCCATAGAGAGATGGAAGCTGGGGCCTTTGGATTGTCCACAGGACTTATCTATATTCCCTGTGCCTATTCAGAGAGCAAAGAAATCATAGAAATGTGTAAAATTGTTGCTGAGTACGATGGCGTATTCGTTATTCATCAAAGAAGCGAAGCAGATACCATTGTTGATTCTATGAAGGAAGTCATCGAGATAGGCAGGAAGTCGGGAGTAAGAGTCCACTGGTCCCACTTTAAAGTAGCTGGAAAGAAGAATTGGGGTAAAATAGAAGTTGTATTAGAACTTCTAGAACAAGCCAAGTCGGAAGGCATCACCGTAAGCTTTGACCAATACCCCTACGTTGCAGGTAGCACTATGCTAGGGGCAATCCTTCCTCCATGGGTTCATGATGGAGGTACCAATAAAGTCATCCAACGGCTAAGAGATCCCGAAATGCGTAAAAAAATGCGCTATGACATGGAGAACGGTATCCATGGCTGGGATAATTTCGTAGACTTTGCGGGGTTTGAAAATATCTTTGTTACTAGCGTTATCACAGAAAAGAACAAAGATGCCGTTGGCTTAAGTATTACCCAGTTGGCAGAACTTCGCAACCTAGACCCTTATACCGCAGTATTCGACCTTTTGATGGAAGAAGAAAATGCAGTCGGCATGGTGGATTTCTACGGATTAGAAGACCATGTAAAATTATTTATGGCTCGTCCAGAAATGAATGCCTGCACCGATGGGCTATTAGCTCCTGGCAAGCCCCATCCAAGACTTTACGGTAGCTTCCCAAGAATATTAGGAAAATATGTACGTGAAGAAAAAGTAATCACCCTAGAAGAGGCAGTTAAAAAGCTTACATTTAAGGCAGCTGATGCTATGAACCTGAAAGATAGGGGCCTGTTAAAGAAAGGATACTTCGCAGATATCACAATATTTAACCCAGACACAATCAACGATAAGGGTACCTTTATCAATCCGATACAATATCCAGTAGGCATAGAATATGTTCTTGTAAATGGAAAAGTAGCAGTAGAATATGGAAAACATACAGAAATCCTAAACGGCAAAGTAATCCGAAATAAAAAATAAAGGTACCAGGCAATGCAATTGTACAAAAAAAGAATGGTTTTAACCATTCTTTTTTTATTTCTTCATTTCAATATTTCTTAGGGTTTTCACTTTTTAAAAGTAGGGATTTAATTTAGTTGGGGATAGATTGGCCACTGCCTTATAAGAAAAAATCCCAAATTAGTTTCAAGACATAAGCAGCCTTTTTATATAATCTTATCTTTGTTCCTAGGTTTATAGAAAAGTCGAATAGCAGATGTTATAATTGTTCCAATTAAGGAAAAAAATAAAAGTCCTAACTTGAGCATAACTTGGGCAAAATTAACAGATGGAACCTTAGTCAAAAATATGGATATTAATAGTAAAACAAAAAATAAATAATCAAGGGTTTTGATAAAAACAAATGTTTTACTTTTGATTTTTGTCTTTTTGCTTTCCATTGTATAATCGAAAGAAGTACTTTTCTTTTTGGACTTTCTGGATAAATTGTATGCCTGATACTTGAGGGAGGCTTTAATAGCTCCAGAATAGGTAAAAGAATAATAATTTTCTTCAGAATTATAATAAAGCAGATTATTCTTTACCCAAAAATCATAGGACATTTTAGAGGCTTCCCTGGTAGATTCTTGTATGCTTTTTGAATAATCGGAGTCATCCAAATACTTGGTTTGCATCATTTCCTTAACTTTAGTAATATGTTCTTCTATTAAATGCTCTATATCATTTATATCTTCACAGATAAAAATAGTAGTATTTTCATAAGGGAATAGCATGGGCTCATTTTGAGTTTTTGAAAGCACTCTTGTGTTATCTGTAAATTTTGTTAATATATCAAAAGAATATTTTTCAGTTTTTGTTGCTATTTCCTTGTTTTGAATCTGTTGAGTGCTTGTGGCATATGAATAGTAAATATTAGCAAAAGCACATACTTCTTTATTGATGAACCTTCTAAAATAAATTATTTGATTTTGATTTTTAATAGTTGCTTTGTAATCGTTTTCAAATACAAAGCCTTTGGAATGAAGTTTAATTTCTATAGCCTTAATTAAATTTTGATTAATTTCTGGTACTAAGTTAAAATCATGGGGTTCTACCTCGTTAGAGATATAAAATTTTTGTTTTTTAATATTAGATATAATTATAAACTGTACTAATACAAAGGCAAATGCAATAACACAAACAACCATACTAATTATTTTTAAAAATAAACAAGAAACAACTGGCATATAATCACTCCTAAATGTTTTTTATAAAAAATTATTATTCTATTAACATAATTATAACTAAAACTAGACAATTTTCAATGTTTAATATAGTGTGATAAGTATATAAACTTATAAGGAGGAAAAATTATGTGGTTTATATTTGCATTATTATCAGCAGTGTTTGCTGCCCTTACATCCATACTAGCTAAAATAGGGATTGAAGATATAAATTCCAATTTAGCAACTGCAATACGGACAGTAGTTGTTCTAGTTATGGCATGGGGTATGGTATTTATTACAGGAGTACAGAATCAAATAGTTAATATTAGCCAAAAGAGTTGGATGTTTTTGACACTATCAGGAGTTGCTACAGGGTTATCTTGGCTTTTTTATTATAAAGCACTCCAAATAGGAGAAGCCTCGAAGGTCGTACCGGTGGATAAATTTAGTGTTGTTATTACAATGATACTTGCATTTATAATATTAAAGGAACCAGCTACTACGAAAACAATTCTTGGAGGTATCTTTATTGCAATCGGAACATTTGTAATGATTTTATAATTATGGTATATAATAAGGGATATCCGATGAAAAGGCTAGAATGATAAAGATATCAAAGCAATAGAAGTACTATTTTTACTATTGTCACATACCCCTCGGGGGTATATAATATATAAGATACTATGAATTATTGAGGCGGTAAAATCCTTATGATTTGTATAAACTTATTAGATTTTAATGATGAATTTATACAAAAAATAATACTAAATCAAGAGGAGGGCATATTATGGGAAAAAAAATATTGATTGTCGGTGGAGTAGCCGGTGGAGCTTCGGTTGCTGCAAGAGTTAGAAGAATTGACGAATCCGCACAGGTTATTATGTTTGAAAAGGGCCCAGATGTTTCATTTTCTAACTGCTCTTTACCATTTTATCTCAGTGGAATGATAGAAAAAAGTGAAAGTTTGGTACTAATGCGTCCTGAACAATTTAAAAAACAGTATAATATTGAGGCTCGGGTCAATAGTGAAGTGGTAAAAATAAATCGTCAAGACAAAAAAATAGTAGTAAAAAATTTAGTAACTGGGGAAGAGTATGAAGAATTCTACGATAAATTGGTACTATCTCCCGGAGCTAGTCCTATACGTCCTAGAACTATCGAAGGTATATATTCTCCCCATGTATTTACCGTAAGAAATGTGGTAGACATTAAAAAGCTCAAGGATTATTTGACCGTTAATAATATACAAGATATTGCTATTATTGGTGGTGGATTCATAGGGGTAGAGGTGGCAGAAAATTTACGACTAGCAGGGAAAAATATTAGCTTAATAGAAGCACAAGCACAAATAATGAATCCATTTGATTATGATATGGTTCAAATACTTCATAAGGAAATGATGGATCAAGGAGTGCAGCTCATATTAAATGATGGAGTTCGGAAAATCAATTCAGATTCAGTAGAACTAAATTCTGGAAAGGAAGTAGGGGCAAAGGCTGTAGTACTGGCAATTGGGGTTGCTCCCGAAGTTGGATTGGCAAAAGATGCAGGACTTGAAATAGGTGAAACCGGGGGAATTAAGGTAGACCATAATTATCTGACTAATGATAAAGATATATATGCTGTAGGAGATGCTATAGAGGTCTACAACCGTTTGACCCATAGGAAAACAAGACTTACTCTTGCAGGCCCTGCCCAAAGACAAGCTAGGGCAGCGGCTGACCATATGTATAATATTCCCCATAGGAACAACGGAGTAATAGGATCTTCTGTAGTTCAAGTATTTGATTTAAAAGCAGCATCTACAGGACTAAATGAAAAGACCGCTAAGGAAGCAGGAATAGCTTATGATTTCGTATATATCATGCCAAGTGATAAGGTAGGGCTAATGCCTGCTAGCAGCCCAATGCATTTTAAGTTGATTTACGAGTACCCAACGGGTAAAATCCTTGGGGCCCAAGCTATAGGAAAGGGTAATGTGGACAAGAGAATAGATGTCATTGCAACCATGATTTTAATGGGTGGTACCTTAGAAGATTTGAAAGAATTAGAGCTGGCATATGCCCCGTTATTTGGTACTGCTAAAGATGTAATCAATTATGCAGCTTTAGTAGGATTAAATGTATTAAATGAACAATTTAGGCAAGTACCAGTAACTAAGGTTAGGGAACTAGTAAAAAATGATGCCTTTATAATAGATGTAAGGGAAAAAGGGGAATTTGAAAGAGGGCACATTAGGAATGCGATTAATATTCCTTTAAGCGAAATAAGAGATAGAGTAGATGAAATTCCAAAGGAGAAGCCGGTATATCTTCATTGCCGTTCTTCCCAAAGGAGCTATAATGCAATAATGGCCTTACAAAGCATGGGGTATGATAACTTATACAACATATCCGGTTCTTATCTGGGAATCTGCCATTATGAGTATTTTCAAGACAAAGTAACAGGGAGAGAAAAAATAGTTACAGAATACAATTTTAAATAAGGTAGAGGTATTTGGGAGGTGACATAATGTTTGATTTTTTCAATAGAGAGGTAACACCTTCTATAAATGTAAACGATATAAATAATTTGAAAGAGAAAATCAACTTGATAGATATTAGGGAATCCTATGAATATCAAAGTGGTCATCTGCCAAAGGCTAAAAATATACCTATGGGTGCATTATTGGCAGAAGTAGAAAAATACTTTGATAAGTCACAGAAATATTATATCATTTGTCAGACCGGCGGGAGAAGCTTAAGAACCTGCCAAACTTTGAAGAAAAAAGGTTTTGATGTGATTAATGTCCTTGGGGGTACTGGCGGATACAAAGAAAAATTAAAATAAATAGTATACGATACGTCCCAATTATTCATAGTTTAATATAGCAAGGGTTACCGGTTAGTATAGTTTATCCTAGCCGGATTTTTTATATGGATTTTAAGATAGGATAAGGATTTATCAGAATAAAATCATATACAGTAAAAGGTTTGAGATAAATATTAAGTCTTGACAAAATAGATGGAGATATTTATAATTTAACTAGTAAATTAGTAAATTACTAAATTAAAACGGAGGTAATAAAATGAAAATACCGACTACATTAAAACATAAACCTGTTATTGTATCTGAAAATTATGGAAATGTCGATGGTAGATATGCTTATAAAACTGATGCCAAGGGACTTTCTCTGGGCCTAGCTCAATGGAACGATAGAGGAAAGGTAGATATTTCAGCTAAAGTGTGGAGGCATACTGGAGGAAAGTGGTCAAGGCAATCGGAAGAAATGCCCCTTCATAGGGTCCTCGATCTAGCAATACTTGTTTGCAGAACACAACTGTATTTTAAGGAAGCATATAGATACGAGAAATTATATAATCCCGAAAGTCCTACAATAGATAGGGTAGGTTTACAGGGGGATGCCATGAATGTGGATGTATGTACGGATAATGAAAAAATAGATGAAGATATAAAATTGTTTAGTCAAGTACTTAGTGATGATGGGGAACTCATTGGGGAACGACTAAGAACCCTATCAAGAATACTAAAGGAAATGGGATACTGATTACAGGGTTAGTATTTTTTAAAGCATAAGGGTTTTATATATGGAGGGATAGTAATGGCAATAAAAAAGGTGAAAGAATACTTTAAACAATGGAATATGGAAAGCCGAATACTTGAATTCGATGTTTCTAGTGCAACAGTTGAATTGGCTTCAAAAGCAGTAGGTTGTGAACCCAAAAGGATTGCAAAAACATTATCTTTTATGGTAGATGGAAAGCCTATTTTAATTGTAGTAGCAGGAGATGCCAAAATTGATAATCCTAAATATAAGATTCAGTTTAAATCAAAAGCAAAAATGCTATCAATAGATGAAGTAGCTGACTTAGTCGGGCATCAAGTAGGTGGAGTATGTCCTTTTTGTATAAATGAGGGGGTAGCCGTTTATTTGGATAAATCCCTAAAACGGTTTGATACAGTGTTTCCTGCCTGCGGAAGTAGCAATAGTGCAATAAAATTAACAATCGAAGAACTTGAAAAGCATTCAGGTTACTCTTCATGGATTGATGTTTGCAAGGGTTGGGAAATTAACTAGCCTAATTATTAGCTGTTTTAATGACGAAAGAGGAATAAAATTCTCCCCAAGGTATCATACTTTCTATAGATTGGATACCTTGCAAGAGATTATACTAAAGGAGAATTTTAATGAATACTTTTATTCGGCATCGATTGATTAAGGATGGTTCAGGATATATATTAGCCTTATATTTAGATCCAAATTTAACTGAGTTTTCCCAGGAATTTAATTACTTAGAGGATATCGCAAAAGATAAAAATTTCTGTAACAGTATAGAGGCATATATCAATCAAAACTTTAAAAATATTAGAATTAACACCGTCAAAATTATAGTTGGTACGATATTAATTACTACGATTCCTTTTAGTACTTCCACAATTGATGTTACTGCTGCTCCTAGGGAGACACAAACTTCCCAGGTTTCTGAAAAGGTTTCAATTTTAATTAACGACCAAGAATACAACTTTTCACATCCCCCTGTTATTCGTAATGGGACAACCTATGTCCCAATAAGAGATGTTACTAAGACATTAGGTGGAGATGTTTGGTGGAATGCTCAATCTAAAACCGTGGGCATCAATAAAGGTAATACTAAGATTTCATTTATTATAGGATCTAACAAGGCACGTATTAATGATAAATTAGTTGATATGCAGCCCTCATATATAGATAATGGTACTACCATGGTTCCCCTTCGATTTGTTAGTGAAATTCTTGGGATGGATGTGGGGTGGAATCAAGATTCAAAGACTGTATCTATTATTTCCCCTGCCACTGTATACCAGGTAAAGACTGGAGATACATTATGGAAGATTGCAAACCAATTAAATACTACAGTTGGAGAGCTAAAAGAATTAAATGGGATTTATGGAGATATGATTTATGTAGGACAGGAGCTAAAAATAAATCCAAATTGGCAAAATCAAGGCTCTACACCTTCTAATAATAGTATTTCTTATAATTCTTATAAGATTAGGGCAGGGGATACTATGTGGAATCTGAGCATTGAACATGGAATACCTATGACTGAATTATTAAAAGTAAATAATATGACAGAAAATAGCTCTTTATCCATAGGTCAAATAATAACGATACCAGTTCATCATATAGCTCTTAAAGATAAGGTCAGTGAAAAGCACGGAGAATATTTGGATTGGTGGTCAGAAGCACAATACCTTTTTTCTATAGGAAAAATTGCTACCGTAACAGATTTTCAAACCGGTAAGAGCTTTCAAATAAAGAGGAGTACTGGGGCATTTCATGCAGATTGCGAACCACTAACTTCAAAAGATGCAGAAGTCATCAAAGAAATATGGGGAGGAGAGTATTCATGGAAGGAAAGAGCAGTCATTGTCCAAGTAGGCGAAAGGAAGATTGCCGCTTCTATGGCTTCAATGCCCCATGATGTTCAAAGTATTACAGATAATAATTTTGAAGGGCATTTCGATATTCATTTTAGAAACAGCACCCGACATAAAGACGGATTAATTTCAACGGCCCATCAAAATCAAATTCAGATAGCCGCAGGACTAAAATAATCATTGTAATCATTGGAATCATTGGGGACGGTTCTTTTTGATTACTTTTTGTATCAGAAATAATACCTCCTGTCAATAATTTAACAGGAGGTATTATATAATAACTGATGGACCTGGTTCATCAGTTATTTGGTTCATCAGTTATTAGAAGATTTTCTTTGATTCTATTAAATTCAATAAGCAAAACAATAGCATTGATGGTTATGTTCCAAAGTTACCCCAAGGGTTTTGGTGGCAATTAGGTGGATTAGCACTATATGACCCTAAATATGATGTTCCATTAAATATGGAAACTATTAATTTAGATAGCTTAAAGCAAGGAAAGAACTTTTCGATTAAATTGAAACAAGGTAATTGGAGTAAAGCTATAGGTGGGGGAATAGCAGCAAGATTATGCTCTGAAGGTGGGGCTAAAGCAGAAATAATTCTTCAATACCCTTCAATGACATTTAAAGAAAGATAAAATAATAAATGCAGTAAAGAGTTGAATAAATCAGCTCTTTACTTTTATGGACAATCAAAAAGTTAAAGGGGGCTTGAATGTGAGAAAGATTAAAAAGTTATTGGGCTGTCTTTTATCAACCATATTAATTTTGCAATGCTTTGACATTCCAATGATGGTTTATGCAGACACGTTGAAAGAAGTAAAATTTAATGAAGTAGTAAATATTAAAAACACTACATTGCAAACTCAAGGTGAGAATATCGGTTCACAATCTATTTCTTCTCATTGCGATATGTGGCGACATTCAGGAGGATATTGGAGATATACAGACGATGGAACAACTATTACTATCACGGATGAAGAAGCTAGTAGTGTTATTTTTGGGGGAACGCTTAACAAAACAGTCCCCTTTGCAAGAGAACTTCCTCAGAAAGTTAAGGATTTCTTAGCCGCTGACCCTAACAATATTAACAAACTGCAAATTAAAATTACTTCAAAAGACAAAGACCCTGCCAATATTTATAACTCAGCTCAATGGAAAATCGAAAATGGAAAAATGTTTATACAAATAAGCCCTAAATTTAATTTCCTGTCAAGTCAGACTATTACTCAAAGATTCAATAATAGAGGAATGTCTGTAGCAATCCCAGTTGTAGACCCTAATTTCGGCTCAAACATCTACTCAATGTATTCAAAAACAGGTGGAACAAATTACGGAGCGGCTAAAAAGCTAGAAAGCATATTAAAAGACAGTAACGGAAACTTAGAACCCTATAACCCCGTAACAATCATAGCAGGAGCTTACGCAGGGAAGCCTGCTCTCAATTCCCAAGATGTAAAGTCGGTCAAGGGACATTTAGTAGTGGGGGAGCATGTCACAAATATAATCTATAACTCTATTGAGAGTGTTAAGAATATTTGATATTATATAGAAATAATACATATTTATTCTAAGTAAGTAGATTGAACAAATTTTATAAAAGAGGTGCAATAATGATAGAAAGCAATAATTTATCTAAATCATTTATCAGGGTTGTAAAAGATGAAAAGACTAAAAAAAAGAATAAAAGATTTAAAACAAAAAAGGAAGAATTTTTGGCAGTGGATAACATAAGTTTTAAAGTAGAAAAGGGAGAAATCTATGGAATTCTAGGGCCCAATGGAGCAGGAAAAACTACTTTACTTAGGATGCTAGGAGGAATATTAACCCCGACCTCGGGTAATATATTTGTTGCTGGACATAATTATGAAAAGGATAGAAATAATGCAAAAAAGAAGATAGGTTATTTATCAGGCAATACAAAGCTTTATGGAAGGATTTCCCCTAGGGAACTTTTAAATATATTTGGAAGACTCTATGAAATGAGTAAAGATGAAATTGAAGAAATGACTGAAAAAATCATAGATATTATGGATATGAGAAGTTTTATAGACAATCGTATAGAACATCTTTCTACAGGACAGACCCAGAGGACTTCTATAGCTAGATGCCTTATTCATTCTCCAGAAGTTTATATATTTGATGAACCTACCCTAGGGCTTGACGTACTGAGCAGTCATGCCATTATTGAATTTATGAAGAGCGAAAGGGAAAGGGGAAAAACAGTACTTTATTCCACACATTATATGGAAGAAGCAGAAACCCTATGTGATAAAATTATGATGATTCATCATGGGGAAGTGATTGCTAAGGGAACAACAGAAAGTTTAAAAGCAGAAACCAAAGAAAAGAATCTAAGGGATGTATTCGTTAAAGCAGTTAAACAAAGGGGGGATTGGGCATGAGAAAATCCATTGTGTTATCTATATTTAAGAAAGAAATGATAGACATATTAAGGGATAAAAAAACCCTATTTATGGCGATTATTTTGCCTATTATTATGTATCCTATACTTATTATTTTAGTAAGTCAGATAATGATGATATCACTTAATAAGATGCAGCAAAAGGAACTACCTATAGCTTTTAACAAATCCCCTAATAAAGCTATTATGGAAAAAATCCTTGAAGGAAAAGAAAATGAAGGCAAGCTAAAAATAATTAATGTTAAAGATTATAGGGAAGCTTTAGAACAAAGGGAGATTACTGCATATATAGAAATTGGCGAAGAAAAAGAACAAACATCTTATAAAATTTATATGAATTCTTCTGTTGAAGACTCTAATACATCTTCCATAAGAATTAAGAACTTATTAAGGGATTATAAAAATGAACTTACCAAAGAAAAAATTGAAGCAATGGGATTAGACAGTGAAATTATATTAGAACCCATTATTTATGAAACAATCAATATAGCTAAGAACGAGGAAATGGCAGGATATTTGATAGGACAAATCCTCCCCTTTATTCTTATAATTGGAGTACTGATGGGGGCTATATATCCTGCAATCGACGTTATGGCAGGGGAAAAAGAAAGGGGAACATTAGAAACACTTTTAACCTTACCCATATCCAATGGTGAACTTATAATGGGAAAATATTTAGCGGTATCTATCAGTGCTATAACTTCAGCTATTCTCAGTGTATTATCGATTGCACTATCTATGGGATTTTTGTTGGCAAGTTTTGGGGAAACAGGGCTTATTGGAATGGAGGGTATAAAATTTAATGAGCTTATTTTTCCACTTATAGTTACTTTGATTTGCATATGTCTTTTTGCCATGGTGGTATCTGCCGTTAGTATGAGCGTGTGTTCCTTAGCTAAAAATTTTAAAGAGGCACAAAATTACATAACTCCAATAATGTTCATTGTGATGATTCCCTCATATGCTTCTATAATACCGAGCATGGAGCTTAATGGACTTAATGCAACCATACCAGTTGTGAATATATCTCTTCTCATAAAAGGTGTTTTATCTTTTAGATATGATATAGCTTTGATTGCAATTGTGCTGGTTACCAATATAGCTTTTGTATTACTTTCAGGTTTTATACTTTCAAAAATGTTCGATTCCGAGGAAGTTTTATTTGGAGGCTCTAGGGAATTCTCCTTCCTTGAAAGTCGTTCTAATATAAAAAAACATACCTTTCCTACAATAAGTGATGGATTAGTTTTATATGCGGCATTACTGCTTGTACTTGTTTATCTAGGAAGCTTCTTACAAATCAAATATAAGCTTGTTGGTATAGCTTTGACGCAAATTATAATTATTTTAGTTCCATTATTATTTGGATATTATATTAAGACTGATTTTAGAAAGACTTTTTCAATTAAGATTCCAAAATTCAAGCATATTTTAGGAGGAATGAGCATTTGGACGGGAGGATTTATTGCTTCTTTATTGATTGCTCAGTTCATATTGTATTTATTTCCTCAGAATATGGAAGTGGCCAAGAATCTTTCGGAAATTATATTAGGAGAGCATAATTTTATTGTAGCTTTATTAGTCTTTGCACTACTGCCAGCTATATGTGAAGAGATATTTTTCAGGGGACTACTTATGACAGCATTTAGGAAAAAAGCCACTGGTCTAAGGGCAATTATATTAAGTAGTGTACTATTTGGAATAACTCATATTGATTTTATTAGAATGGTTCCTACTGCAATACTTGGACTTACCCTTGGATATGCTGTTTATAATACAGGCTCTATCTTTATTCCCATGCTTATGCATTTTTTAAACAATGGCATTGCCATCGTTTCTGCTTACTATCCTGAAAGTGTAGTTGGGAGAATATATTCATACCTAGAAATGGACTTTTCCAATTTTAGTTCTATGCACCTTATTTTACTTATTGTGATTAGTATAGTGCTAATTTTTATGGGGCTTTTACTCCTTAAAAAACAAAAATAAGCTGGTACTTGGTATTGCAGTTATACAGTTAAGAATCAAAAGGCGGAGGGGAAATTTATGAAAAAAAATTCTGAGGATAAAACTAAGGGGATTACGAATAGATTATCTAGAATAATAGGGCAAATTCAAGGGGTCAAGCGGATGATAGAAGAAGGAAAGGGTTGTAGCGATGTACTGACCCAGATATCGGCGGCAAGGGCTGCCCTTGATAGTACTGCAAAAATGATTTTACAAGAACATATAGATTCCTGTATAAAAAGCGCCATAGAAAATAATGATAAAAATGCAATAGAAGATCTTAATAGTATTTTGGGGAAGTTTATCCGTTAGAAACATGGGAAGTTTATGAGATTCATGGTATTTAGAAAAATTTCCTTGCTATGATATGGGAATAATTAACCCCATTGACATGAATTATTAATGATGTTATATTTATCTTAATAAAAATCAAATAAGTCTTCAGGGCAGGGTGTAATTCCCTACCGGCGGTAAAGCCCGCGAGCCGTAAGGCAGATTCGGTTAGATTCCGAAGCCGACAGTAAAGTCTGGATGAAAGAAGACAAGTTATAGTTTTAGCTATCATTTATTTTATAGAGAAGAAAGCTATATACTTATTTATTTAAAAGGCCCTGAATATTCAGGGCCTTTTTGCTGTCTAATTTATAATTTCTTGGTAGAAAGTGTTTGGAGGTGTTTTAACTGGATATAAGGTATATGAAAAGAGCATTAGAATTAGCCCGAAGGGGTATTGGATACACAAATCCTAATCCTCTAGTAGGGGCTGTTATTGTAAAAGGTGGAAGGATTATTGGTGAGGGTTATCATAGGGCTTATGGGAAAGAACATGCAGAAGTAAATGCAATTAGAAATTCCATTGAAGATGTTCAAGGTGCAGTTATGTACATTACATTAGAACCCTGTTCCCATTATGGGAAAACCTCACCCTGTGCAAAATTAATATTGGATAAAGGAATAAAAAAGGTAGTTATAGCACTTAAGGATCCAAATCCAAAAATAAATGGAGAGGGAATAAAATTTTTAAAAAATAATGATATCGAAGTAGTAACTGGCGTTCTAGGAGAAGAAAGCCGGAAACTTAACGAGATATTTATAAAGTATATATCAACAGATATTCCTTTTTGTATACTAAAAACAGCCATGACGCTAGATGGCAAAATAGCTACAAAAACAGGGGATTCCAAATGGGTAACCAGTAGGGAATCTAGAAAATACGTTCATAGCTTAAGGCATAGGGTTTCGGCAATAATGGTCGGAATAGGCACAATACTCCAAGATAATCCTTATTTAAATACAAGATTAAAAGGAATAAAAGGAAAAAACCCTATAAGAGTTGTTGTTGATACTTATGGCAGAATGCCCTTAGAGGCAAATGTACTTAATATTAATTCAGATACTAAAACTATTATTGCCTCGACGAAATTAGCATCAGAAGATAAGCTTAAAAACTTTAGACTTAAGGGAGCAGAGATAATAATAACACCTTTAAAAGACAATCAAGTTGATTTAAATTACTTAATGAAAATCCTGGGCAAGAAAAATTTAGATAGTGTTCTAATAGAAGGGGGAAGTGAATTAAATTATTCAGCTGTGGAATCGGGGATTGTTGATAAAGTAAATATATTTATAGCTCCAAAGTTGATAGGAGGGAGGAATGCCAAAACCCCCTTAGGAGGCTTTGGAAAAAGTTTCATGGAGGAAGCAATCTTACTTAGAAACTTGCAAATCAATAGATTTGGAAATGACATAATGCTAGAAGGTTATTTGAAGGGAGGGGGATAAAATTTATGTTCACCGGGCTAATAGAAGAGTTGGGAAAAGTTAAACAGATAGAAAAGGGCTTAAAATCTGCAAGAATAATAATTCAAGCCAAAAAAATCTTAGATGGAACAAGGGTTGGGGACAGTATAAATACAAATGGGGTATGTCTTACAGTTACAGGGATTTCTACAAGAAGCTTTAGTGTTGATGTTATGCCAGAAACTATGAAAAGAAGTAATTTGCATATTCTATCATCAGGAGATGAAATTAACCTTGAAAGGGCCCTAAAGGTTAATGATAGGCTGGGGGGGCATTTAGTCACTGGTCATATAGATGGTATGGGGACCATTGTGAATTTCAAAAATGAAGAGAATGCAGTATGGATAACAATAGCTGCCGCTCCAAAGATGTTACTGTATATAGTCCAAAAGGGATCTATTGCAATAGATGGAGTAAGTCTTACAGTTACATATGTTGATGATTATGTTTTCAAGGTTTCAATTATTCCCCATACTAAGAAGACTACGACTTTGGTTAAGAAAAAAATTGGGGGGATTGTGAATTTAGAATGCGATGTAGTTAGTAAATATATTGAAAAAATAATTTTGTCTAAACAAGAAAAATTAGTAGAAAAAAAGATAGATATGAACTTTCTAACTGAACATGGGTTTATATAATCCTAAGGAGGCAAAAATATGCATAGTTTTAATTCCATAGAAGAAGTTTTAGAAGACATTAGAAATGGGAAAATGATAATAGTTGTTGATGATGAAGATAGGGAAAATGAAGGGGATTTATTAATTGCTGCACAAAAAGCTACCCCTGAAGCAATAAATTTTATGGCAAAGCACGCAAGAGGTTTAATCTGCATGCCTATTATAGAAAAAAGACTTAAGGAACTTAAAATAGACTATATGGTTGATAGGAATACAGATACTTATCAAACCGCTTTTACAGTATCAGTTGATGCATTAGACACCACTACAGGGATATCTGCTTATGAAAGGGCATTTACCATTAAACAAATCATTAATCCCAAGGCTACAGCCGAAGATTTTAAAAGGCCAGGGCATATCTTTCCCTTGGCTGCAAGGGAAGGAGGAGTATTAAAAAGGGCAGGTCATACAGAGGCTGCAGTTGATTTGGCAATCTTAGCAGGGCTTTATCCAGCGGGGGTAATTTGTGAAATAATGAATGAAGATGGCACTATGGCTAGGATGCCACAGCTTATAAAATATTCAAAAAAGCATAACCTAAAGATAATAAATATTGCTAGTATCATAGATTATCTTGAAAGACAAAAAGTATATATACAAAGAGTGGCAGAATCAAAAATGCCAACAAAATATGGAGAATTTAAGATGATTGGCTATGAAAACAAATTAACCAATGAACATCATATAGCTTTAGTTAAAGGAAACATTTCTGATGAGCCAGTACTTGTTAGGCTACATTCGGAATGTCTTACAGGGGATACATTTGGTTCATTAAGATGCGACTGTGGGGAACAATGTGCCGTAGCTATGAGAAAAATAGAAGAGGAAGGGAAGGGAATTTTACTATATATGCGCCAGGAAGGTAGGGGGATTGGACTTATTAATAAAATAAAAGCGTATTCACTTCAGGATAAAGGCATGGATACAGTAGAAGCAAATCTAGCCTTGGGATTTCCAGAGGATATGAGGGATTATGGAATAGGAGCGCAAATTTTATTGGACTTAGGGGCAAGAAAAATAAAGCTTATGACTAATAATCCTAAGAAAATAAAAGGCCTATCTGGATACGGAATAGAAATTATAGATAGAATCCCAATTCAGATAGATTGTAATAAAAAAAATGAGTACTATCTAAGAACTAAAAAGCAAAAACTTGGACATATGTTAAATTTTTAGGAGGAAAATATAATGAAGATGATAGAAGGAAAGCTAGTTGCCCAGGAATTAAGATTTGGAATAGTTATAGGAAGATTTAATGAATTCATAGGGGGAAGGCTTAAAGAGGGGGCTATAGATGCTTTGAAAAGACATGGAGTTCAAGAAAGTCACATAGACTTGGTATGGGCACCTGGTGCATTTGAAATACCTTTGATTGCTAAAAAAATGGCTAAGACACAAAAGTATGATAGTGTAATATGCCTAGGAGCTGTTATAAGAGGCTCTACACCCCACTTTGATTATGTATCTAATGAGGTCTCAAAGGGTATTGCCAGTGTATCCCTAGAAACTGAGATACCTGTTATATTTGGTGTTTTGACAACGGATACAATTGAACAGGCCATAGAAAGAGCTGGTACAAAAGCTGGGAATAAGGGCTATGATGCTGCAGTTACTGCTATAGAAATGGCAAATTTGCTAAAGCAATTTTATGGAGGGTCATTTATAAATACGATGTAATCCTAGAATACTTTGAAAAGGCAGATAAACTAGTTAATGCCGGGTTGGTATCAACCGAAACTGATATAGACAGAAAAGAAGTAGATAAAGTAATGAAAAAGCTTAAAGGAGAGGAGAAGATAGTATCCCCCAAAGCTTGTTATTGGGAAATAAAAAAATAACCTATAAAATAAAAGCCGGTTAGATTAGTTGAATTAATCTTAGCCGGCTTTTGCCATTTGAATAACTATAGGTATCATTGATATTAGGGAAGTTTATTGGTATCATAATATGAGAAGATAGGATATTTGTAAGAATGAAATTATAAAGCTTTTAATTAGGAATCCATAGAATGCATCATTTAAAATCGGACGTAAAGATAAAGGATTTGAGGTATATGACAAATAAACTAACAATTGGTATATTAGCAAATGTAGATGCCGGCAAAACAACGTTATCCGAAAGTATGCTATATTTAAGCGGAAAAATTGGTAAAATAGGTAGGGTGGATAACCAGGATGCTTATTTAGATACAGATGACATTGAAAAAGCTAGGGGTATTACTATTTTTTCTAGCCAAGCAAATTTTGAAATCTGTTCAACCCAAATTACCCTTTTAGATACACCGGGACATACTGATTTTTCTGTAGAAATGGAACGTACACTGCAGGTTTTGGATTATGCTATATTAGTAATCAGCGGTGCCGATGGAGTGCAAAGCCATACAAAGACCCTTTGGACCCTTTTGGAAATGTATGGTATTCCAGTATTTTTATTTATTAATAAAATGGATCAAAAAGGAATTGATAAAATCAGGCTAATGAAATCCCTAAAAGAACGGTTAGGCGATGGATGCATCTCTTTTGAAAAGGACACAGGGAATGGATTTTATGAAGAAATTGCCATGGGTGGGGAGACTTTATTGGAAGAATATTTGGACACCGGGCGTGTAGAAACGGAAAGTATAAAAAGTGCTATTAAATCCCGTAAGATATTTCCCTGTTTTTTTGGTTCAGCCCTCAAATTAGAAGGCATTGATTTTTTTATGGAAAAGATGATTCAATATTCTAAAGGGCCCTTATATCCCGAAGCATTTGGTGCTAGAATTTTTAAGATATCTAGGGATGAACAAGGCAATAGGCTAACTCATATGAAACTTACCGGTGGTAGTCTAAGGGTAAGAGATATTTTAACAGGAGATAATTGGGAGGAAAAAGTCAACCAAATTCGCATTTATTCTGGCAAGGATTTTGAAGCTGTTAGTGAGGTACAAAGGGGGATGATTTGTGCTGTAACAGGGCTAACGCAAACAAAACCTGGGGAGGGATTAGGGACAGAAAAAAGTTTTCTAAAATCTATTCTTGAACCAGTATTATCTTATCAGATTAAATTGCCTAAGGATTGTTCCCCGAGAGAGATTATGCCAAAGCTTCGAGAGATAGAAGAAGAGAATCCGGAACTTCATATTGTTTGGAATGAAACACTTCAAGAAATCCAGGTGCAAATCATGGGTGAGGTCCAAACTGAAATATTGCAAAGTCTTGTAAAAAAAAGGTTTAATGTAGATATATCTTTTGATGAAGGTCATATAGTCTACAAAGAGACCATTACAAATACTGTGGAAGGAGTTGGGCATTTTGAGCCCCTTCGGCATTATGCAGAGGTTCATTTATTACTGGAGCCCGGGGAACGGGGTAGCGGTTTGCAATTTGAAACAGTCTGCAGTGAAGATGTCTTATCAAAAAATTGGCAGCGGCTTGTTTTGACCCATTTAGAAGAAAAGACCCATAAGGGTGTATTAACAGGCTCTGCAATTACGGATATGAAAATAACCCTAGTATCCGGTCGTGCCCATAATAAGCATACAGAGGGCGGGGATTTTAGAGAGGCAACTTACCGTGCCGTACGGCAAGGACTAAAAGAATCCCAATCTATACTGCTTGAACCCTATTACAGTTTTCAATTAGAAGTACCTAGAAATATGGTAGGAAGGGCTATGACTGATATTGAAAAAATGTATGGCACCAGTGAAATATTACAGACCGATGATGAAATGACAACCCTAATAGGAAGCTCCCCAGTCGTCACTATGCGGAACTATCAAAAAGAGTTAATGGCCTATACAAGAGGATTTGGCAGATTGTTTTGCACCTTTAAAGGATATGACTATTGCCATAATGAAGAGGAAGTTGTTAAGCAAGTGGGTTACGATTCCGAAAGAGATATAGAAAATCCCACGGGCTCGGTATTTTGTTCCCAAGGAACAGGGTTTTTAGTTAGCTGGGATGAAGTAAAAGATTATATGCACATTGAAGGCTATCTTCAACCCAAACGAGATAATTTAGAAGAACAGTTTCATAATAAAATATCTTCTGATAGTAAATGGATAAGCTTAGAGGAAATCGATCAAATTTTAGACAAAACGGTATCAAATCAAGGGAAGAAGTCTCCGTGGAAAAAAACGAAATCATCTGTGGAACGCTACTACAAATCAATGGGCCCCACCGGTGAATTTAAGTCTAAAGAAATGGAACAAAAGAAGGAAAATTATCTTCTTGTAGATGGCTATAATATAATTTTTGCTTGGCCTGAGCTTAAGGAACTTGCAGAGAATAATCTAGATAGTGCAAGGGCCAAACTATTGGATATATTAAGTAATTATAAGGCAATTAAAGAGTATAAAATTATTGTAGTTTTTGATGCCTATAGAGTAAAAGGGCATAAAGAAGAAATGATTGATTACCAGGATATCTATGTTGTATATACGAAGGAAGCACAGACCGCAGATCAATACATTGAAAAATTTTCCTATGAGCATAATAAAGAATACAATATTATAGTGGCTACATCGGATGGGCTTCAACAAATCATCGTAAGAGGTGCCGGTAGCGCACTTTTGTCTGCTAGGGAACTTAAATTAGAAATTGAAGATGCCAATAAAAACCATCTAGAAGGCTATATGACTTTACAACAAGATGTTCAGAATCCTTTATTCGATTCGATACCTTCAGAAGTAAAATCACAAATGGAAATTATAAAAACCACTAATCCTTTTAAAAAATAGCCTTTAATTCATTAAAAAACTGAGAAGAGGTTGGTTTATGAACTTATCACATTTAAGGTATGCATTAGAGGTGGAAAAAACCCGTTCCATTAGTAAAGCGGCTGAGAATTTATTAATGGGCCAGCCCAACCTTAGCCGAGCTATTAAAGAACTAGAAGAATCCCTCGGGATTACCCTTTTTAATCGTACATCAAAAGGGATATCTATAACGGTCCAAGGAGAAGAATTTTTAATGTATGCTAGGAAAATCCTTATGCAGGTGGACGAGGTTAAATCCATTTACGAAAATAAGAAAAATGCCAAACAACAATTTTCTATTTCCGTACCCCGTGCAAGTTACATTGGTACGGCATTTACAAATTTCATACAAAGAATAAATAGTACTGATGAAGCCAAAATTTTTTACAAAGAAACTAATTCGATGAAGGCAATAGACAATATATTAAAAGATGATTATAAGTTGGCAATTATCCGTTATCAGATAAATTTTGAGAAATATTATCATAGGATGTTATACAAGCACAATTTATCATCAGAGACAATCATGCAGTTTTCTAATTTTTTGCTAATGTCAAAGGACAATTCCCTTGCAAAGAAAGAAAATATAGAGGCTTCAGATTTAAGTCAGTGCATTGAAATAGCCCATTCAGATCCCTATATCCCATCCCTCTCTCCGATAGATGCAAGGAAGTCAGAACATTTTAGTTGTAGTAATAAGCGAATTTTTATTTTTGAGAGGGCTATCCAATTTGATTTATTAAGCAATATAAAAAATAGCTTTATGTGGGCTACCCCTATACCGGAGCATATTCTAAAACTACATCATTTGGTGCAAAAATCATGCAATTTTAACAAGAAGAAATATAAAGATGTACTAATTTATAGGAATGATTATCATCTTACTGAATTGGACAAAAGTTTTATTGATGAAATTAATAAAATAAAAAAGAGGATATTATGATTTTATTGTAGAATAATGTAGGCATATCAAAAATGATATGTCTATATTCCTTTTTTACATTATACCAAATGCAAAAGGAATGTTAAAATATTAACATAAAGAGAGTTAAACTTTTTATATTGCTTATAAAATATAAATATAAAAAATAAGGAGTGAATCAGATGGATATGAAAAAGACTTATACAGTTATTGATAGTGTCGAGGAACTAGATAAAGCTCTGAAAAATGTTAGGGAAGCACAAAGTATATTTGCAACCTACACTCAAAAGCAGGTGGATGCTATTTTCTTGGCAGCTGCGACAGCAGCAAATAAGGAAAGAATTAAACTGGCAAAAATGACTGTTGAAGAAACGGGCATGGGGGTAGTAGAAGATAAAGTTATTAAAAATCACTATGCAGCAGAATATATTTATAATGCATACAAAAATACAAAGACATGTGGCATAATTGAGGAAGATAAGGAGTTTGGTATTAAAAAGATTGCAGAGCCGATTGGTGTTGTTGCAGCTGTTATTCCAACAACCAATCCAACTTCAACAGCAATATTTAAAACCCTTTTGGCATTAAAGACTAGGAATGGTATTATTATTAGCCCTCATCCTAGGGCAAAAGACAGTACCATAGCTGCTGCAAAAGTTGTACTTGAAGCTGCAGTCAAATCTGGTGCCCCAGAAGGAATTATTGATTGGATTGATGTGCCATCATTAGAAATGACTAATTTTGTTATGAAAGAATCTGATATTATCCTTGCTACCGGTGGCCCTGGTATGGTAAAGGCTGCGTATTCAAGCGGTAAACCGGCTATTGGAGTTGGAGCTGGTAATACTCCAGCGATTATAGATGATTCAGCAGATATCCTCCTTGCAGTCAATTCAATAATTCATTCAAAAACATTTGATAATGGTATGATTTGTGCTTCTGAACAATCAGTTATTGTTTTAGATAGCGTATACAATAAAGTTAAGAAAGAATTTTTCACTAGGGGTTGTTATTTTCTTAACGATGTCGAAACAGAAAAGGTTAGAAAAACTATCATTATTAATGGGGCTCTAAATGCTAAAATTGTCGGACAATCAGCATATACCATTGCAAAATTGGCAGGGGTAGATGTTCCTGAAAATACTAAAATCCTAATTGGGGAAGTAGAAAGTGTTGAACTAAGTGAAGAATTTGCCCATGAAAAGCTTTCTCCTGTTCTAGCTATGTATAGAGCAAAAGACTTTTCTGATGCCCTTAATAAGGCGGAGCAACTTATTGCAGATGGGGGTTATGGACATACATCTTCCCTGTATGTTGATGTAGTTAATAAAAAAGATAAAATAGACGAATTTGCATCTCGAATGAAAACTTGTCGTATTCTTATCAATACACCTTCTTCTCAGGGGGGGATAGGAGACCTTTATAACTTTAAGCTAGCACCATCCTTGACTCTAGGATGCGGTTCTTGGGGTGGAAACTCTGTTTCTGAGAACGTTGGAGTAAAACATTTGGTAAATATCAAAACTATTGCTGAAAGGAGGGAAAACATGCTTTGGTTTAGAACACCCGAAAAAGTGTATATAAAGAAAGGATGTCTTCCTGTAGCTCTTGATGAATTAAAAAACGTAATGAATAAGGAAAAAGTATTCATCGTTACAGACAATTTTCTTTACAACAATGGATATACAAAGTCCATAACAAATAAGTTGGACGAAATGGGCATTAAGCATACTACATTTTATGATGTTGCTCCTGACCCATCCCTTGCTTGTGCTCAAGAGGGGGCTAAGCAGATGAGAGCGTTTGAACCCGATTGTATTATTGCTGTTGGGGGAGGCTCTGCAATGGATGCTGCTAAAATTATGTGGGTAATGTACGAACATCCAGAAGTTGACTTTATGGATATGGCGATGCGATTTGTTGATATCCGTAAAAGGGTATACACATTCCCTAAGATGGGTGAAAAAGCATATTTTATTGCGGTGCCAACAACAGCTGGAACAGGTTCTGAAGTAACTCCATTTGCTGTAATAACAGATGAAAAAACGGGTGTAAAATACCCACTGGCAGATTACGAGCTTATGCCAAACATGGCCATAGTAGATGCAGATATGATGATGAATGCACCAAAAGGATTAACAGCGGCATCAGGGATAGATGCAGTAACCCATGCTCTTGAAGCATTAGCTTCCATGCTTGCTACGGATTATACAGATAGTTTAGCCTTAAGGTCTCTTAAAATGGTATTTGAGTATTTACCAAAGGCTTATGAGAACGGTCCTAATGACCCAATTGCAAGGGAAAAAATGGCTGATGCGGCAACTATGGCGGGTATGGCATTTGCCAATGCATTCCTTGGGGTTTGCCACTCTATGGCCCATAAATTAGGGGCTTTCCATGACTTACCCCATGGTATTGCCAATGGGCTTATGATTGAGGAAGTTTTACGTTTTAACGCAGAAGAAGCACCCGTTAAGATGGGTACATTTCCACAATATGATCATCCATGCATGCTAGAAAAATATGCAGAAATTACAGACTACCTTAAACTTGGTGGAAAGACTAATGAAGAAAAGTTAGAAAACTTAATAAAGGCTATCAACAACCTTAAAGAAAAAGTAGGTATCAAAAAGACAATCAAGGATTATGGAGTTGACGAAAAAGATTTTCTAGATCGCCTAGAAGATATGACTGAGCAAGCATTTGATGACCAATGTACAGGAGCAAATCCAAGATATCCATTAATGAGCGAAATTAAGCAAATGTATTTAAACGCTTACTATGGTAAATAAGGGGGAAGAAAAATGAATCTTGATAGAATTATAGCTGTTAGAACATCCAAGACCATTTATCGTGATAATGATAAAGCAATAAAGGTCTTTGATAAAGACTTTTCAAAATCAGACATTCTTAATGAGGCTTTGAATCAAGCAAGAATAGAGGAAACTGGCTTAAACATCCCTAGAATTATAGAAGTTACTACTATTGATGGCAAATGGGCAATTGTATCTGACTATATTCAGGGTAAAACTCTTGAACAGATTATGAAAGAAGATCCCGATAAGCTTGAAACATATTTAGAAATGTTCGTAGATTTACAAATAAAGGTGCATTCTAAAAAATCTATCCTACTAAACAAATTAAAGGACAAAATGTCCCGCAAAATTTCTCAAGCAGATTTAGATGCCACAACTCGTTATGATTTGCAAACCAGGCTTGAAGGCATGCCACAGCATCATAAGGTATGCCATGGGGATTTTAATCCAAGTAATATTATTATTAAGGAAGATGGAACCCCATTTATCCTTGACTGGTCCCATGCAACCCAGGGTAATGCCTCTGCAGACGTTGCGAGAACTTATTTATTGTTTTGGCTTGAAGGGGAAATTAAAACCGCAGAAAAATATATAGATTTATTCTGTAAAAAAACAAATACCGCTAAAAAATATGTACAGCAATGGCTGCCGATTGTTGCTGCTTCACAATTGGTCAAAGGTAAAGCAGAAGAACGGGAGTTTTTAAAACAATGGGCCAATGTAGTTGAGTATGAATAAGACAGGGGGTATAAAAATGACTATTACAATATGTATAGGGAGCTCTTGTCACTTAAAGGGCTCCAGGCAAGTAGTGGAAGAATTACAATACCTGATTTCACAAAACGATTTAAAGGATAAGATTGATTTAAAAGGAACCTTTTGTATGAATAATTGTCAAAATGGTGTATGTGTGACAGTTGATGATACCCCTTATTCGTTAACACCAGAAAATACAAATGAATTTTTTGAAAATGAGGTATTAAAAAGAATTTAACTGTGTGTTAAAAGGAGTGTCAAGTTAATGACGGAATTTTTAAAGCTCAAAAAATCAAATTGCAAAAACTGTTATAAATGTATCCGTCACTGTCCTGTTAAGTCTATTCGTTTTTCAGGCAACCAAGCCCATGTAGTTAGCGATGAGTGTATATTATGTGGTCAATGTTTTGTAATTTGCCCACAAAATGCAAAAGAAATAGCCGATGGAACCGAAAAAGCTAAGGTACTCCTTGCAGGGAATGAAAAGGTTATTGCAAGTATTGCCCCTTCATTCGTTGCAAACTACGATGGGATTGGGATTTCCTCCATGAAAACAGCATTAAAGAAACTAGGTTTTTATACAGCAGAGGAGACAGCTATCGGAGCTACAATCGTGAAAAAAGAATATGAAGAAATAATTAAAGATGGGAAAAGTGATATTATTATATCTTCCTGTTGTCATTCTGTTAATTTACTAATTCAAAAGCACTATCCTGAGGCTTTGAAATATTTAGCAAATGTAATGTCACCGATGGAGGCGCATGCACTAGATATTAAGAAGCGTTATCCGGATGCTAAAGTTATCTTTATTGGGCCTTGCCTTTCTAAGAAAGATGAAGCTGAAAAATCCCCAGAGCTTGTTGATTGTGTACTTACCTTTGAAGAATTGACTAGGTGGTTTAATGAACAAAAGATTGCATTAACCCCAGAAAAAGATTCCCTAGAAAATAGTAGGGCAAGGTTTTTTCCGATAACAGGGGGAATCTTAAAGACAATGGATTGTGATAGCGACAAGTATGACTATATTGCCATAGATGGCATAGAAAATTGTATTCATGTTCTTGAAGACATTATAAGGGGAAATGCCTCCCATTGTTTTATAGAGATGTCTGCCTGTGTAGGAAGTTGTATCAATGGTCCAATTATGGAAAAGTTTCATCACTCACCAATCCATGATTATCAACAAGTGTCATCCTATGCAGGTGAAAAAGACTTTATAGTAAATTCTTTAAATAGAGAAGAAATCAAAAAGTATCACATCTATAAAGGTATTAATAAAAAAATTCCAAATGAAAATGAAATTAAATCCATACTAAAGCAGATGGGAAAAACGAATTTGGAGCATGAGTTAAATTGTGGTACCTGTGGCTATGATACCTGTCGTGAAAAGGCAATTGCCGTATATCAGGGTAAAGCAAATCTTTCTATGTGCTTGCCATTTTTGAAAGAAAAGGCAGAAAGTTTTTCCGATAATATTATTAGTAATACAACAAACGGTATTATCGTTTTAAATGAAGATTTAGAGGTACAACAAATCAATAATGCAGCTTGTAGATTAATGAGAATTGCAAATGAAGCAGATGTAATGGGAGAACAAGTTATACGTATCTTAGATCCTAAAATATTTATTGATGTTATGGAAACTGGGGAAAATATCTGTAATCGTAGGACATATTTGGCAGAGTATAAAAGATATGTAGAACAAAATGTTTTTTATGATAAGGAATACCATATTGTAATATGTATAATGCGAGATGTAACTGAGGAAGAAAAACAGAAAGAAAAGAAAGAATATATAAGTAGAAATACTGTTGATATTGCGGATAAAGTGGTTGATAAACAAATGCGTATTGTTCAGGAGATTGCATCGCTATTAGGAGAGACGGCGGCAGAGACGAAGATTGCTTTAACAAAGTTAAAGGAGTCGATTTTAGATGAATAGACTTTGTGCTGATATTGGTTATCAAAGCCTGAATAAAAGTGGAGAACAGCTTTGTGGCGACCGAGTAGATATTGCTCCCCAGGGAGAAAATTCTACAGTAATTGTACTAGCTGACGGCCTAGGCAGCGGTGTTAAAGCAAGTATTTTGTCAACCTTAACTTCCAAAATTATTTCTACTATGATATCAAATGGAATGGATATTGAAGATTGTGTTTTAACTATAGCTGCAACCCTACCGGTTTGTTCCGTAAGGGAAGTTGCCTATTCCACTTTCACTATAATACATATTATAGATAATAAGGAAGCTGAGATTATACAATATGATAATCCAAATGTGATTCTGCTGCGGGACGGTGAAAATCTTGAGCTTCCTGTTACTATTATGGAAGTGGGGGGCAAAATAATTTATCGCTCTAGGATAATGCTCCAAAAAAATGATCTTTTTATTTCTATGAGTGATGGGGTAATCCATGCAGGAATTGGAAAATCCCTAAATTTCGGATGGCAGCGAAAAGATGTTATTAGCTTTATGGAAACATTGTATGATGTCGGATTTAGTGCTAAGACCTTGACCACTATTTTAATCAATGAATGCAACAATCTTTACGGAGGAGAACCAGGGGATGATGCAACGGTTTGTACCATTCGTATACGTAAAAGAGAACCTATGAATTTAGTTATAGGTCCCCCTGTTAACCGTAATGATTGTTCTAAGATGATGTCTTTGTTTTTTGCAAAGGAAGGTAAACATATCGTATGTGGAGGAACAACATCGACGATTGCAGCCGATTTTTTAGAAAAATCCTTGATACCGAATTTGGATTTTTATGATCCAGAAATTCCCCCAACGGCTGAAATAGAGGGAGTGGACTTGGTTACGGAGGGTGTTATAACTATCAACAAAGTTTTGAGCTATGCACAAGATTATTTAGAAGACAACAGTTCATATACCCAGTGGTGCTATAAACAGGACGGAGCCTCTAAGATTGCAAGATTGCTTTTTGAAGAAGCCACAGATATAAACTTCTATGTTGGAAAAGCTGTTAACCCTGCCCATCAAAATCCGAATTTGCCTATAAATTTTAACATCAAAATGCGCCTTATTGATGAACTATCCGAATGTCTTAAAAAAATGGGAAAGCGCATTAAGGTGAGTTATTTTTAAGGGGGAATAGCAATGAAAAAATTTGATACAAATGTTCAGTATCTAAAGTATAAAGTACTAAAGGAAGTAGCGCGTCAAGCTTGGAATGACAGATTGCTAGAAACTATTACAGATATACCTAAAGTTATTATTCCTGGAAAAGACCCTTCTATGCGGTGTTGTATTTATAAAGAAAGAGCCATCGTCTCTGAACGGGTCAAGCTAGCCATGGGGGGTAATAAAAGTAATACCAATGTAATTGAAGTGATAGAGGCTGCCTGTGATGAATGTCCCATCGGAGGTTATGAGGTGACTAATGCCTGTCGGGGATGTATTGCTCAGCGCTGTGAGGATGTTTGCAAACGGGGGGCCATTCAATTTGATCATAATCAAAAGGCCCATATCGATAAATCAAAATGCGTTGAATGTGGACTATGTGCAAAGGTATGCCCATATAGTGCCATTACCAATCATGCCCGACCTTGTGAAAATTCGTGTAAAGTAAAGGCTATTTCTATGGATGAAAACAAGGTTGCTTCCATAGATAACGATAAATGTATTTCATGTGGTGCCTGTGTCTATCAATGCCCTTTTGGAGCTATTATGGATAAATCATATATATTAAATGTTATTGATTTGATAAAAAAGAGTAAGTCTAATGAAGAATATAAGGTATATGCAATTGTGGCACCTTCAATATCAAGTCAGTTTACCTATGCAAAATTAGGGCAGGTAATAAGTGGTATCAAAGAGTTAGGGTTTTACCATGTTGTAGAGGCGGCATTAGGGGCAGATATGGTTGCTTTTTCCGAATCAAAAGAATTAGTTGAAAAGGGATTTTTAACAAGTTCATGTTGCCCGGGATTTGTTAAATATATAAACAAACATTTCCCAGAGCTATCAGAACATATATCTCATAATCTTTCTCCTGCAGCAGTAATATCTCAATATATTAAGGGGAATATGAATAATGCAAAGATAGTATTTATCGGTCCTTGTACTGCTAAAAAAATGGAGTTTCAACAAAAAGAAGTGAAAGAATATATAGATAGCGTTATTACATTTGAAGAATTACAGGCATTGTTCGATAGCCGAGATTTGGATATTACCACCCTTGATGAGGATGTATTGGATAATGCATCTTATTATGGAAGGATTTTAGCAAGGAGTGGAGGACTCTCTGATGCTGTTAGACAGGGATTGAAAGAACAAGAAATAATTGATTTTGATTTTAATCCCATGGTTTGTGATGGTATCGAAGAATGCCGTAAGGCATTGCTTAAAGTATCTAAGGGAATTCCGGTTGGTAATTTCATAGAAGGAATGGCATGTATAGGGGGATGTATTGGTGGCGCCGGTTGCCTTACCCACGAAAAAAAAGATAAGGCTGAGGTTGATAAATATGGTATGGAAGCCTATGAGAAGACTATAAAAGATGCAATTAGTCTTTTAGTACTTTAGTAAATTCATTATTTGGAAATAAAGACTAAAAGAGCTTGCGGCAAATTATCGCAAGCTTTTTTATCATGCCCAGTATTTCCTATCCAAACTCCTATACTGTATAGCCTCACTTAAATGTTGCAGTCCGATATTTTCTTCTCCATCTAAATCTGCAATGGTCCTTGATACCTTTAGTATCCTATGATATGCCCTGGCACTTAGGTTTAATTTTTCGAAGGCAGTCTTAAGTAAATCTCTTTCTCCTTGTCCAAGGGTACAATATTTTTCAATCTGAGCTGCACCTAGTTGTGCATTAAAGAAAAAGGCTTCATTTTTATACCGTTCTTGCTGAACCTTTTGTGCTTTTAATACCCTTTCTTTAATGCTAGCAGAGGATTCGCTTTTTTCTCTTATGTCTAAGTCGGAATATTTAACAGGAGATGCCTCTACGTGGATGTCCAATCTATCAAGCAGGGGTCCGGATATTTTGGATAAATACCTTTTAATTTGTTCTGGTTGACAGTGGCATTTTTCTGCATCCCCTAGATATCCGCAGGGGCAAGGGTTCATAGAGCATATGAGCATGAAACTTGCCGGATAAGTTAGGGTTGCATTAACCCGTGATATGGTTACTTCTCTATCTTCTAAGGGTTGTCTTAACACCTCTAAGACATTCTTATTAAATTCAGGCAATTCATCCAAGAATAAAACGCCATAATGGGACAAACTGACCTCTCCTGGCCTGGGAATTCGTCCCCCACCGACAAGGGCAGAATTTGATACAGTGTGGTGAGGAGAACGAAAAGGCCTTGAATTGACTAAAGAATTTTTGTTGGGAAGAAGTCCAGTTATACTATATATCTTAGTGATTTCTATGCTTTCTTCAAAGGATAAATCGGGGAGGATAGCGGGAAGTCTTCTCGCCATCATAGTTTTACCCGAACCAGGGGGGCCTATCATTAAGACATTATGAGATCCGGCAGCAGATATTTCTAGGGCCCTTTTTACATGGGTTTGTCCCTTAACATCTGAAAAATCTAGGTTGCTATTACTGGGATTAACCATAATTGAATGGATATCTACTGTAGTCTGAGGGATGGGCTTTATATTTTGCAAATGGTTTAAGGCATCTCTTAAAGTGTGGACCCCTATGACTTTCATATCTTCTACTATGGCTCCTTCTGCGGCATTTTCAAAAGGGACAATACACTGAGTAATGCCATTTTTAAGGGCAGAATAAACCATGGGCAAAATGCCATTAATCGGCTTAACACTTCCATCCAGGGAGAGTTCCCCTACTATCATAGTTTTATTTAAGATATCCTCAGGTATTGTTTCATTACAACTAGTAATGCCTATAGCAATAGGAAGGTCGAATGCGGAGCCTTCTTTTTTAGTATCTGCAGGGGCTAGATTAACCGTGATTCGTTTTATAGGAAATAGGAATTCCGAATTTTTTATGGCAGCCCTGACCCTTTCTTTGGATTCACGGATAGAGGAATCGGGAAGCCCAACAAGATCAAACCCAGGAAGTCCTTCGCTTAAATCTACCTCAACATCCACCAGATATCCATTTATACCATAAAGAGAACAGCTTTTAACTTTACTAATCATTTGTTTCTCCTTCCAAAATACAAGTATGCCAAGCAATAGTATTATTCCACATTTTTACAGGCTATAAACCAAGTTTATAAATAATTTGTATTGGAACATAAAAAAGAAGGTAAGAATATATAAGAAGTGTTAATAATATTAAACTCTAGGGAAATTTATTTATTAAGTTCAAATTGGTTTTTATAATACATAAAGAACGATTATAAAATACAGGTAGGTGATTCGATGGAATGTATTACAAAGGATTCTTTTTATTGGGCGTGGATAACTACTATAAGGGGTATTAAAAAGGATAAAATGATACAACTGATTAATTATTTCAAATCCCCTGAGGAACTCTGGCATAAGTCTAAAAAAGAATTAAAAGATTTGTCCAACCTCTCTGAAGAAGAATTAAATATATTAGATAAATCAAAAAATCCCAATCAGATAAAAAAATGGCTTTATAACTTGCAACAAAAGAATATTTCCTACCTCACAATTAACGACAAAAAATACCCCTCCTTATTGAAAACTATCCCCGATGCTCCATTAGGGATATATACAAAGGGGGAATTGCCTACTTTTGAAAAGGGTTTTCTTGCCGTAGTTGGTCCAAGGAAATGTTCTGAATATGGTATAAGGGTCACAAGAAAACTGGTTTACGATTTGGTTTCTAAAGGCTTTGGGATTATCAGTGGGTTGGCTCAAGGAATTGATACAGAGGCCCATAAAGCTACCATAGAGGCAGATGGAATTCTAGTATCCATTGTTGCCAATGGGGTTGATATATGCTATCCTGCATTTAACAAAAAACTAATGGAATCCATAGAAAAAAGAGGAACAATTATTTCAGAATATCCTCCCGGTACCAAACCCATGCCTTGGTTTTTCCCTGCAAGAAATAGAATCATCAGCGGCCTTAGTCAGGGAATTATCGTTATTGAGGCAGAGGAAAAAAGTGGTGCACTTATTACGGCTGATTTAGCCCTGGAACAAGGAAAAGAAGTATATGCAGTTCCTGGTAGTATTTTTAATAGCACAAGCAAAGGCACTAATAAATTAATACAACAAGGGGCAAAATTAGTTATGAATGTGGAGGATATATTAGAAGAAATAAGTATAAAGCCTATGGATAAAAGAGAAAATACATCGCAATATAAAGATAAAACAATCGGTACACTTGCAATGGAAGAAAATTTGGTATATGATTGTATAAGTTTTGAACCTTCCCATATTGATGTATTGTCTGTTAGTATAAAATATCCTATAAATAGGCTTCAAAGTATACTTACATTGTTAGAACTTAAAGGATTAATAAAGCAGTTGCCGGGTAAAAGATTTATCCGAAACCAGTAATGGAGGGGTATTATGGCAAACTACTTAGTTATTGTAGAGTCACCAGCTAAAGCAAAAACCATAAAGAAATTTTTAGGAAGATCATATAAGGTAGAGGCATCAATGGGACATGTAAGGGATTTGCCCAAAAGCCAACTAGGAATAAATGTAGAGGAAGATTTCGAACCTAAATATATAACTATCCGTGGGAAGGGCGAACTTCTTAAAAAACTAAGAAAAGAAGCAAAGGCTGCCGATAAAGTATATTTAGCGACTGACCCTGATAGGGAAGGGGAGGCAATATCATGGCATTTGATTCATGCCCTCAAATTAGACGAAAAAAAGATAAGCAGAATTACCTTTAATGAAATAACTAAAAATGCAGTGAAAAATTCTATTAAAGAAGCTAGAAGTATAGATATGAATGTAGTTGATGCACAACAGGCAAGAAGAGCCTTAGATAGGATTGTAGGGTATAAAATCAGCCCACTTCTTTGGAGAAAAATAAGAAAGGGTCTTAGTGCAGGAAGAGTTCAATCGGTTGCCTTAAGACTCATTTGTGATAGGGAAGAAGAAATAGAAAACTTTGTTCCTGAAGAATATTGGACCATAGATGCTGAATTTTCTAATGAAGATAATAACAAGGTTTTAGGATTTAAATTTTATGGTCTAAAAGATAAAAAGCTTGAGATTAGTACCAAAGAAGAAACAGATAAAATTATTAAAGAGGTAAAAAAACAAAAGTATAAAATAGAAGAGATAAAAAGGGGAGAGCGTAAAAGAAATCCAATACCCCCCTTTACTACTAGTACCCTTCAGCAGGAAGCTTCTAAATATCTAGGTTTTTCCACCCAAAAAACTATGCGAATAGCCCAACAGTTATATGAAGGTATTGATTTGCAAGGGGAAGGTACAGTAGGTCTTATAACATATATTCGTACAGATTCTGTAAGAATTTCAGAAGAAGCAAAGGCACAGGCAAAGGAATATATTGAAGAAACTTTTGGCAAAGAATATTTAAACCCAAAGGGTGCGGAATATAAAAGCAAGGGAAAGAGTCAAGATGCCCATGAGGCTATTAGGCCATCCTATATAGATAAGGCCCCAAAAAATATCCAAAAATCTTTATCTAAGGACCAATATAAATTATATGAATTAATTTGGCAGAGATTTTTAGCCAGTCAGATGGCCCCTGCCGAATACAACACATTTTCTATTAGAATAAGCGCAGGAAAATATATTTTCACAAATTCCGGTTCCTCCATTAAATTCGATGGGTTTCTTATTGTATATAATAAAGAAAAGGATAAGGACGAAACCCCTAAGTTTGATATCGATGAAAACGAGGCTATGGTGCTACAAAAAATAGAAGGAAAACAACATTTTACCCAACCACCTCCAAGGTTTTCTGAAGCCACCTTAGTTAAAACCTTAGAAGAAAATGGGGTAGGGCGCCCTAGCACCTATGCGCCTACAATTACTACCATTTTGGCTAGGGGCTATGTAGCAAAAGAAAATAAGGTTTTATACACAACTGAATTAGGTGAAATAGTAAATGACATTTTAAAAACATATTTTAAAAATATCGTTGACGTAGATTTTACTGCCCATATGGAAGAACAATTAGATGGAGTAGAAAATGGAGATGTTCCTTGGAAAAAGATAATTAAGGAGTTTTACCCTGAATTTAGTGAAACTCTAAAAATCGCCGAGGAGGAAATAGGAAATATAGATTTAGAAGAAGTCTCCGATGTAATCTGCGAAAATTGCGGAAGGAATATGGTAGTTAAATACGGAAGATATGGTAAATTTTTAGCATGTCCCGGTTTCCCTGACTGTAGAAACACCAAGCCATTATATGAAGAAGCAGGGGTAGATTGCCCCAATTGTGGTGGAAAAGTAATTATTAAAAAGACTAAAAAGGGACGAAAATATTACGGTTGTGAAAATAATAATGAATGTGAGTTTATGTCTTGGAATAAGCCAACAGGGGAAAAATGCCCTAAATGCGGGGAATTTTTAGTGGAAAAAGGAAGGAATAAGGTAAGGGTAGTATGTAGTAATACAGACTGCAATTATAGTCATACTAAAGAGTAAAAATAATATCTTAATATGAATGAAGTATACTTTAAATTTATTTCTAAGTTTACAGATAAGAAAAGTAAGTTTTTTAGTAAGTTATTTAAAACATATTGTTTTTTGAAACAATTAATGATAAGATATATATGTATATTGAAAGAAAAAAACAATTATTTAGAAGAATTTGACAACAAAGTTGACCCTGTCAGCTTTGTTTTTTTGAGGATTAAAGATTGGAGTGAAACTTCCAAAAAAACATTTTAAATTGTATAAAGTGAGAATCTTTTGAACAGAATACTAAACAGATGGAACAATGATAATATTAAGGAGGAAATAATATGTCAGTAGAATTATTGGGAAAAACAAGAAAGGTTAATCAATTACTACAGCGTTCAGGTTCTGAACCAGTTATTTTTAATGATATATGTAAGGTGCTCAGTGATGTTTTATCATCTAATGTTTTAGCTATAAACACAAAAGGAAAGGTTTTAGGGGTGAATTATACAAATCCTTCAAACAACATCTTGAAGTCTAAAGATGAAGCTGCGGGGAACTTTATAGATTCAGAAGTTAGCGAATTCCTACTAAAAGTAATAGAAACCAGAGAAAATGTCCCATTATCAGAATACCGTTTTAAGAACATAGACGATATTATACAAAAATACAATAGCACTGTAATCCCTATTGCTGCCGGAGGAGAAAGATTAGGAAATCTTTTATTCTATAAAGATAGTGGGCAATATACCATCGAAGATTTAATTTTAGGAGAATATGGAGCAACAATCATTGGACTTGAAATACTACGTTCAAAAACTAGGGAGTCAGCCGAAGAAGATAGAAAGGCTAATATTGTAAAATCTGCCATAAGTACTTTATCATATTCCGAATTAGAAGCGATACTTCATATATTTGAGGAATTAAATGGTACTGAAGGTCTTTTAGTGGCTAGTAAGATTGCGGATAGAGTAGGTATTACTAGATCAGTTATTGTCAATGCCCTAAGAAAATTCGAAAGCGCCGGAGTAATTGAATCCCGTTCTTTAGGAATGAAAGGAACCTATATTAAGGTTTTAAATAATATCCTGATAGAAGAATTAAACAAACTTAGAAGATAAAAAGCGACGGAAGTCGCTTTTTTATTTTTGTAGTATTGGTGTGGGTCAAAATTCTTACAATAATTTTATTGATTCTTTGTATTGAAATGTATATAATGAAAACAAAGTCGAATTTCTATGAAATATTTAAATATGGAAATTAATAGTTGACATGGATATCAATTGGTGTAAAACTAATTAAAGCTAAATTTAGCTTTAAATCTTGATTTACACAAACACAATAATCTAGTAAGATTATATTATCTAAAAGATGGGGGGGGGAGAAAGATGTTGTTCAACCGTTTATATTCTAACACAAACATATTAGAAAAAGCGTTGGATGCGTCATGGCTTAGAAATGATACCATCGCAGACAATATAGCTAATGTGGATACACCGGGATATAAAAGAAAAGAAGTTGAGTTCGAGAAGTATTTAGAAAAATCTATGGCATTTAATAAGTCGCCAAGCAAGGTGAATATTGAAAACATCCAACCTAGGATGGTAATGGCAAACGATAAATTACAAACGAGGATGGATGAAAACAATGTAGATATAGATGTTGAAATGACAGAAATGGCAAAAAACAGTATCAGGTATAATACTTTAATTTCCCAAGTTTCTGCAGAATTTAAACGAATAAATATTGTATTAAATAGTAGATAGGAGGGGGAATATATATGTCTTTTTTTAATGCGATGGACACAAGTGCTAGTGGTTTAACAGCCCAAAGGCTTAGGATGGATATCATATCCCAGAATATTGCCAATGTTAATACGACACGGACAGAAAATGGACAGCCATATAAGAGAAAAACTGTGTTATTTGAAGAAAGAAGTAATAAGGCATCTTTTAGTACCGTGCTTAAGAATAATATAGAGCAGTATAGTACTTCCGGTGTAAGAGTAGCGGGCGTTGTTGAGGATAATAAGGATCTTAAATTGGTATATGAGCCGGAACACCCTGATGCAGATGAAAATGGATATGTTAGAATGCCTAATGTAAATATCATTGAAGAAATGGTGAATATGATATCAGCAAACAGATCCTTTGAGGCCAATGTAACAGCAATGAATACTAATAAAAGTATGGCATTAAAGGCATTGGAGATAGGACGCTAAGTCATTCATATAAATTAGGGGGATGGACATGAAAGTAGAATCTACAGGCGGGTCTAATCTCATAGGTAATGCTATAGATCCTAGCCGAAACCAAATAGAAAAAAAGGGAAAAGTCTTTGAGGAATTTTATAAAGCTGCAATTGGATTAATAGAACAAACCGATAAGGCTCAAAAAGAAGCCGAAAAGCTTGGATTAGACTTTGTAATGGGCAAAACAGACAATATTCATAATGTTATGATTGCTCAGGAAAAAGCAAACATCGCACTTCAATTTACTGTGCAAGTTCATAGTAAAGTATTAGAGGCCTATAAAGAAATTATGAGGATTACACTATAATTATAGGAAGATAATACAAAGTCTATGATAAACAATACAATATTTGCACAGGAATGAGGTGAATTAATGCAGGAAACAATTTCTCGGATGTCCGAACAAATTACAGAGTACTGGAACCGTTTTGATAAAAGTCAAAAAATAAGAATTGGTATTATAACTGTTTTAGTCATATTAACATTAGGAATTGCTATCTTTCTTACAACCAGACCTCAATTGGTCAGGTTATTTAACGAGGAATTAACTAATGCGCAGGCTGCAGATGTTAAAGAGGCATTAGACGGGGCCCAAATCTATAATATAACCAATCAAGAAGGAACGGTAATAGAAGTTAAAAAGACAGATTATGCTAGGGCTAAGATGGCCTTAGCTAAGGAACAAATCCCCAATAAGGGATTTACTTTTAAAGATGCCTTAGAAAATAGCACCATGGGAACTACAGAAACAGAGAAAAAAGCTATGGATAGGGAAGTCAAACAACAAGAACTTGCTAGTGATATTGCCTCAATTGAAGGGATAAAATCAGCGGATGTTCATTTAGTTATTCCCAATGAAGATAATTTTTTCTTAGCATCTACCCAGGAGGCAACAGCCAGTGTAAAGCTTGATTTAAAAAATGAATTAACAAGTAAACAAATTCTCGGTATTGCCCATTATGTAGCCGGAAGCGTTAAGAATTTAGATGTCAGAAATGTAAGGGTTATAGATAATAAAGGAAATATACTTTATCTAGGTGAAGAAAATGGTCCGGGGATTAATATGGGTGAACAGCAAGAACGTAAATCAGCAGCCGAAAAAGATATTGAAAAAAAGGTTATTTCTATTTTAGGTCCCTTATTTGATGAGGTGAGGGTAACCCCTAATCTAGTTTTGAATTTTGACCAATATAAAGAAAAACAAGAAACTGTAAGCTCTCCTATTGAAGGCGAAAAAAAGGGAATTATATCCTATGAAAACAAATCCACAAGAAAAGCCAGTGGAGGGGCTGAAGGAGAAGAACCGGGACTAACAGCAAATGGTGGTGATATTCCAGAATACCAAATGGGGAGTCAAAACAATTATGAGGCTAAGGAAGATCACAGTGAAGTTAAATATGAATTAGATAAAAAATATACTGAGATAGAAAAAAGTATAGGAAGCATAGTAACAGATTTATCTAATTTATCAGTAGTCGTGTTAAGAGATAAGATTTATAATCAAGAACAAAAAGAAAAGACCCAGGGAAATGGGGAAACAGATTCGCTCCTTGAAGGAGAAACCTGGGATGAATACAAATACCGTATCAAAACAAAACCAGCCATGATTAATATTGATGGGGAGTATCCCGAATTAGAAAGGTTGGTTGCTAACGCAGCAGGAATTAATTTGAACAATGTAGAGATTGTGGGATATGAAGTACCTGTGTTCGTTGATAAACAAATAAAAGCAAGGCCTTACAATGAATATATAGCTATGGGCATTTTGTTTGCTTTAATTGCTCTTTTAGCTTTTGCATTAATAAAGAAGACAGAACCTCACGAGATAACTGAAATAGAACCTGAATTATCGGTAGAGGAAATGTTAGAAAGTTCACAAGTTAAACCGGAAGAAGTAGATCCAATTGAGTACAATGAAGAATCTGAAATCAAGAGACAAATTGATAAGTTCGTAGAGGAAAAACCCGAAGCAGTGGCAAGTCTATTGCGCAACTGGCTAAGCGAGGAATGGGAGTGAACATAGATGGCAGTTGTGAGAGAAGAATACTCAGGGAAAGAAAAAGCAGCAATATTACTTATTGCATTGGGACCTGAAAAATCCGCACGGATTTTTAAACATTTAAAGGAAGAGGAGATAGAGCAGCTCACCCTAGAAATTGCTAATATCCGAACGGTATCCCCTCAAATAAAGGAAAAGGTGCTGGATGATTTCTATCAAATTTGTTTGGCACAGCAATATATCGCTGAAGGTGGTATTTCATATGCAAAACAAGTTTTAGAAAAAGCTTTGGGAAGTGAAAAGGCTTTAGAAGTAATCAATAGGCTTACAGTTTCATTGCAGGTTCGCCCCTTTGACTTTGTAAGAAAAACAGATGCTTCCCAACTGCTTAACTTCATCCAAAATGAACATCCACAAGCAATTGCTCTTATTCTCTCATACCTAAAGCCCAGTCAAGCATCTATAGTTTTGGCATCCCTGCCCCAAGAGAAGCAGGCCGATGTTGCAAGGAGAATTGCCTTAATGGATAGAACTTCTCCTGATATCATTAAAGAAGTTGAAAGGGTACTTGAGAAAAAACTTTCAGCATTAGTGACAGAGGATTATACTGCTGTTGGTGGTGTAGATGCAATCGTAGAAATTATTAACTCCGTTGATAGGGGTACTGAAAAACACATTATGGAAACCTTGGAAGTTGAAGATACAGAACTTGCAGAAGAAATTAAGAAGAAAATGTTTGTATTTGAAGATATCATCACACTGGATAATCGTTCAATCCAAAGAATTCTCAGGGAAGTTGATAATAACGATTTAGCTATTGCCCTAAAAGGTTCTGGAGAAGAAGTGCAAAATGTTATATTTTCCAACCTTTCAAAACGTCTAGTCAGTATGATAAAAGAAGATATGGATTATATGGGTCCTGTTAGATTACGGGATGTCGAGGATTCACAACAAAAAATTGTTAATGTTATAAGGAAACTCGAAGATGTGGGTGAAATCGTTATTTCCAGAGGTGGAGGTGACGAAATAATTGTCTAATGTAATCAAGGGACCTGCCATAAAATATAACTCTGATGAGGCTGTACCCATAGAGATAAGTGAAGAGATACAAAATGAAATTTTAAAGGTTGACGAAAATACGGCAGGTGTTATGAAAGAAAATATCATCTTAAAGGCCAAGCAGGATGCCAATAAAATGATTGAGGAAGCAAGAGAGAAGTCTGAGCAGATTTTAAACCAGGCAAAAAAAGATGCATTACTTGCGAAAATGAAAATCGAAGAAGAGGGAAGACAAAGAGGGTATCAAGAGGGCTTTCATAAAGGTTCTGAGGAAAGCAAAAGGCTACTTATCCAAGCAAAGACCGAATTAGACAATGCTCTAAAAGAAAAGGAAAAGATTATAAATGGTATTGAGCCTAAGATGGTTGATTTAATTGTTGATATCTGCGAAAAAGTCTTGAAAAATGCTGTAAAGGTAAATAAGGAATCCATTTTATATATTATAAAAAAAGGATTCTCAGAAGCAAGGGATAATGGGGGAGAATTTACCATTAAAATATCAGAGGGGGATTACCCGATTGTTTTAGAATCAAAAAAAGCCCTCAGTGAGGAAACAGGCTTTAATGGAAAAATTACCATTATAAAAGATACAACATTAAAATTAGGAGATTGTATTATAGAAACGGAACTTGGTAGTATTAATTGCGGTTTAGATGCACAACTACAAGGTTTAAAACAAGATTTACTTCTTATTTTGGGGTAGGATGGCATAGTATCTTTATAGAATGGGTGAGGACTTGGACAAAATTAACATCGAAAAATATAAAGTTGTATTAGATAAAAATTATAACATATATAGAGGAAAGGTATCCCAGGTAGTTGGGTTGACCATAGAATCCATAGGACCCATTTGTAATCTTGGAGATATGTGCCTTATACAATCACAAAACCAAGAGAATCCTGTAAAGGCAGAAGTGGTAGGTTTTAGAGATAATAAGATATTATTAATGCCCCTAGGGGATATGACAGGAATCGGGCCTGGAAGCATAGTAGAGGCTTCTAATGCTGCTTTAAGTGTTGGTGTAGGAGAGCATTTATTTGGAAGGGTACTAGATGGGTTAGGATATCCAATTGATGAGGAAAAGACAATCCTTTCCGATACACAATATCCTCTTTTAAACCATTCCCCAGACCCTTTAAAAAGAAATCGTATTAAAGAGGTTTTACCCCTAGGGGTTAAAGCTATAGATGGACTTTTGACCATAGGAAAGGGTCAAAGGGTAGGGATTTTTGCAGGGAGTGGCGTCGGCAAAAGCACATTATTAGGGATGATTGCAAGAAATGCAAAGTCAGATTTAAATGTGGTTGCCTTAATTGGAGAACGGGGAAGAGAAGTAAGAGAGTTCATTGAAAAAGATCTCCAAGAAGAAGGACTAAAACGTTCAATTATTGTTGTAGCAACCTCTGACCAGCCGGCATTAGTCCGTTTAAAAGCGGCACAAACAGCAACCGCAATTGCAGAATACTTTAGGGACAAAGGCAAGAATGTTTTACTTTTGATGGATTCCCTTACACGGTTTGCCATGGCCCAAAGAGAAGTAGGTCTAGCTATCGGAGAACCCCCTGTAACACGAGGATATACGCCATCTGTATTTGCTGTTATGCCGAAACTTTTAGAAAGGGCAGGTAATTCGGATAAGGGATCTATTACCGGTCTATACACAGTTTTAGTCGATGGGGATGATATGACAGAACCTGTTACAGATACAGCTAGGGGTATACTAGATGGGCATATAGTTTTATCTAGAAAAATAGCCAATAGAAACCAATACCCAGCGATAGATATTCTTCAAAGCATATCAAGGGTAATGACCGATATTATTGATGATGAACATAAGGAACTTTCCCATATAATTAAAAAATTATTAGCAGTATATACTGAGGCTGAGGACTTAATAAATATAGGGGCTTATGTTCGGGGAAGCAATGAAGAAATCGATGAAGCTGTTTCAAAAATAAAAGCCATTATTTCCTTTTTAACACAAAAAATAAATGAAAAATATGATTTGAAGGATGTTTTAAAGGAAATGAAGCAAATTGTCACTAATGAAAACTCCAATTAAAGGAGCATATTATGGGCCGATTTCAATTTAGATTAGATAATATTTTGAACATAAGAGAAAAATTAGAAGATAAAAAGAAACAGGAATACGGAGAGGCTTCTACAAGCTTTCAAAACGAAAAGGAAATAAAGCATCAACTAATAAATAAAACAGACAATATATTCTGTGGGATGCGGGATATGCTAGAAAATAAAATTACTCCACGGGAAGTCCTTTATTATAATCAGTATATTGGTTTCTTAAAGGAAAGGATAATTGAACAAAACAAAAAAGTGGAGGATGCCGCAAGGCATATGGAAAATAAGCGCTGCGAACTATTGGAAGTGGTAAAGCAAAGGAAAATGCTTGAATCATTAAAAGAAAAGCAGAAGGCTGCATTTCTAGAAGAAGTAAATAAAAGTGAACAAAAAATCATTGATGAAATCATAAGTTTTAAATCACAAAACCGCCTAAGGGATAGGGGGAAAACTAGTGGCTGAAATAGTTAAAGAACATAATATAAATAAAAAAAGCAAGGCTCCTTTTATTATTGTAACCGTAAGTTTCCTTATTATACTTATTGCTGTAGGAATTATCATACGTTTTAATATTGGCAATGTAACAGAAAAATATTTAAGGAACACTTTAGAAAAAGTTCCTATTGTCAACAATCTTCTTCCCCCTAAAAACGAAGAAGGGGATAAATATGCTAATATTTCTAAGGAACAACTGGTTAAGGAATCTAAAGAACTCCAAAAAAAAATAGAGGACAAGGAGCAATTTATCAACATATATAAAGACAATATCGAAAAATTAGAAGCAGAGATAACCAGGCTAAAGGAAATAGAAAATCAGCAAATTCAATATAAAGAAGATGAGAGAAAGTTCAGCGAAATGGTTGCTTTAGAAGATCCCAAAGGTTTTATTGAATTTTTTAAAAACACCCATCCCGATACCGCCGCCGAAATATATGAAAGATTAATTGGTGAGGAAATAGAGATACAAAAGATTAAGAAATATGCACAGCCGTTTCAGACCATGGATCCTTCCGATGCAGCAAAGGTTTTAGAAGAGATGGTTGGCACCGATATGGATTTGGTTGTTCTTCTTTTAAATAATATAGATAGTGAACAACAAGCTGCAATACTTGGGGAGATGAACCCACAAAAGGCAGCTAGAGTAGTCAAGAGCATGGCTCCAAATTAAAAGAAGGGGGGGAAAGATATGGATGCAGGATTTCAAGTTTTAAGTTTTGCCTCTAAGGGGGTCAATGGTAACCTAGGTAATTTTACCAGAGAAAATACTCCAAAAAAAGAAGGTAATTTTGATATTGTTCTAAAAAATACCCAGCAGCAAAATATAACGCAATCTAGAAAAAATGATGGGGTACAATCTACATCATCTACCCACTTAGTTCAAAATTCAAGAAATGTTCAAAGTTCAGAAACGCCAAAATCAAAAGACTCACTAAATCAAGAAGTGCCTAATGAAAAAGAGCTGATATCAGAGATTGAAGAAAAAACAGGGATATCAGAAGAAAAGATTCAAGAGGCCCTAAACCAAATGGGTATTTCGGTATATGAACTGCTTTTACCTGAAAACCTACAAAAATTTATACAACTAATCACAAATGCGACAGATCCTATTGAGTTATTATCAATTCCAAATATTAATCAGGTGTACAAGGAAATTGCAAATATCTTTAGCCAACTACAAGAAACATTTCCTATTTTAGAAGATGGAATTACCCAGGATTTAATGAATCAAATGCCTAAAGAACAAAGTGAAGAGGACTTAGTAGAAACTTTAATAGGAAAAAATAATAGGATGGAAGAACAAGATTCTAGAAATACAGAAACTCTACAGCAGGGAACTGTACCGGAAGATGAAGTTGTACTAGACCAAAATTCTATGGAAGACCAATTTCAGGACGGGGGGACAAATAAGGAACAACCCTTTATTGAAATTGACAAGGATAATCTTAAGGATTTTGGAAGAGTAAATAATTCTAAGGAACAGGTTAATGATATCGGCTTAGAAAATAGCGATAATGAGGAAGTTGGAGATACACCCATAAACAACAATTTGTTTGTCCAACAAAACACTAGGACCGAAACTCTAAAAACCGATGGTTTATCAGCACAATCTAGAACGATTTCAATTGAACCAGAGCAACTTATAAGTCAAATGGTAGAACATATAAAAATAAACGCAAAAGAAGAATCCTCAGAGATAAGCCTGCAACTTAAACCAGATCATTTGGGGAAATTGTCCTTAAAAATCGTGACTGAAAGAGGAATTCTAACTGCACAATTTATGGCAGAAAGTCAAATGGTAAAAGAGATTATTGAATCAAACTTTAACCAATTAAAAGATGTTCTTCAGGAACAAGGCTTAAAGATACAAAACCTAGAGGTATCCGTTAAGCAAGAATCAGCGAAACAAGATTCAAACTTAATGAATGGGAAAACTGGTAAATCGGATAAAAGAATAAGTCAGATTATCCTAAATTCCATGGAAGATTCAGTAGAAGGCTATGAAGGAAATTACAATAATCCATACAAACGTTCAGAAGGGGAAGTTGATTTTTCCGCATAGCAAGAATATACAATAGGGGGTGAAACCATGGCCGATTTAACAAATGTAAATTATATAAACTCTAATGATTCAAAGATACAATATAAGAAGGAAGATACCGCACCCAAGAATGAAATTAGTAAGGATGCCTTTTTGCATTTATTGGTTACTCAATTAAGATATCAAGACCCACTTAACCCAACCAATGACAAGGAATTCCTAGCTCAAATGGCACAATTTACTACCTTAGAGCAAATGCAAAACATGAACCAAAATTTTGAAGCCACTAAGGCATTTTCATTAATTGGCAAGGAAATACAAGCCACCATCATTAATGAGCAAACCTCAGATTATGAGGTGATTCAAGGGAAAGTAGAATTTGTAAAGATGAGAAATGGTAAGCCATATTTACTTGTCGGCAATAAAGAAGTACCGGCAGAAAAGGTAGAAATCGTAACAGATTCTAGTATCTTAGGCATTACCAATGAACCTACAAATGCTTTTGAACTCATTGGAAAAGTTGTACAGGTACAAGTAAAAAATCCTGATACTAAGAAAGTTGAATACGTTGAAGGAAAAGTAATGCATATCAACATGAAAAAAGGCGTTCCCTATGTGGTAATTGGTTCTGGGGAGTCAGCTATAGAAGCATCGCTAGCTGATTTGGTAAGTGTTGTAGAAAAAGAATCCTTAACAGGAAAAAGGATAAAAGGCACTATCTTTAATAGTGAAACCACACAAAATGAAGCCATAGAAGGCATAGTAGAATATATTCTTATTAGAGATAACTTAATGTATGCAGTAGTGGATGGTAAAGAACTTTCGATTAAAGATGTTGTACAAGTTTTTGAGGAATAGTTAGGTGGTGATTTTATGAGAATAATCCAAAATCCAGTTAAAATTACACCTGTTGCCCCTTTAAACCCTAGTAAAATAGAAGCTACCAATCCTATTAATTCCTTTGAACAGGTATTAATAGATAAAATATCTTCAAATGGACAAATAAAGTTTTCAAAACATGCTTCTATGAGGCTAAATTCAAGAAACATTTGCTTCACCAATGAGCAACTTAAAAAACTTGAAAAAGGTATAAAAAAGGCAGAAGAAAAAGGAATTAAAGATTCTTTAGTCCTCATGGATAAGGTTGCCCTAGTGGTAAATATTAAAAAACGTACTGTGGTAACTGCAATGGATTCTAGTCAAACAAATGAAACAGTTTTTACTAATATCGATGGTGCTGTGATTGTATAGGCTGGACCTCTAAGAGGAGGCTTTTATCTCGGAATGGATGAAGAGATGGTTTACAGCATAAATATATGAATTATTCGTTGGGAGGTCATTAATTATGATGAGGTCAATGTTCTCCGGTATTTCCGGATTAAGGATTCATCAGACAAAAATGGATGTTATAGGTAACAATATTGCCAATGTAAATACCACAGCATTCAAATCAAGCCGTGTTACATTTAATGAAGTATTTAGTCAAACTCTTCAAGGGGCTAGTGGAGCTAGCCAGCAAACAGGAAGGGGAGGACGAAACCCTATGCAAGTAGGTTTAGGAGCCAATATTTCTTCTATAGATACTTTAATGAATATAGGAGCTGCCCAAAGGACAGATAACCCCTTTGACCTTATGATTGAAGGAGACGGTTTTTTTGTAGTGGGAGATGAAAGTGGAACTTATTTCACAAGAGCAGGGGTATTTCGTAAAGACGACGATGGGAACTTAGTTATTCCCAATGGAATGAAGGTAAAGGGTTGGCCCGCTGTTGATAATGGTACAAGAATTCAAAGAGGTAATGTGGAAGATTTAAAGTTAGACAAACCGGAAAATTTAACTGCTTCACCAGAAGCTACCACCAATCTCCGTATTCAAGGAAATCTTAATATAGAAGACGGCAAATCTAATGGGGGGGTACCGGTACAATTAAAATTTTATGATAGCTTGGGAAATCTTTACACAGCAAATTTAAATATGGAATACAAATCGGATGAAAAGGCATGGGATTTAGATATTCCATCCCCCCTTATAATAAGTGATTCAAAGGGAAATAAATTTGAATTAGGGGAAGTATCTTCCGATGATAACCCCGTTAAAGTTGTATTTGATGAAAATGGGGAACTTAAAATAGGGGATGCAGATGCGTCAACAGGCAACGGAGTATTTACAATAACCTCTTCAGATAACGAAGGGAAGTTTGATTTAACTGAATCCGTAGGGATAAAGGCTACCTTAGGCCCACTAACAATAGACTTTACCGGACTTACCCAGTACAATCAAAAAACAAATATAGATCCCTTAATGGGGAATGAAATCGGTATGGGGTCTGGACGGGAGCCGGGAGAATTAACAGGCTATGACATTGGGGCAGATGGAATTATCACGGCTCAATATAGCAATGGACAACAAAAAATGTTAGGTCAGATCGTTATAGCCAATTTTAGAAACCCAGCAGGACTTCAAAAAGCAGGAAGTAACTTATTTACTACTACTCCAAACTCAGGGGATTTTGATGGTATCGGCAATGAACCTAACCTTCAGGGGGGCGTTCTTGAAATGTCTAATGTCGATCTTGCCAAGGAATTTACAGAGATGATTACAACTCAAAGAGGATTCCAAGCTAATTCGAGGATTATTACTTCATCTGATGAAATGCTTCAAGAGTTAGTTAATCTAAAACGTTAGTATAGAATTCCCGCACTTTGAGTTTAACAAGTATTCTTAAGGTGCGGGAAAATTTGCTGTTCAAAATGAGGGATGGGTATGATTAAGGTAACAAGATTAAACGATTCGGAGATTATAATTAATGCGGAATTGATTGAATTAATTGAGGCAACCCCCGATACGGTTATTACGATGACAACAGGTAGAAAAATTGTAGTAAAGGAAACAGTTGATGATATTATCGACATAGTGGTACAATATAAACAAAAAATTTTAATAAGAATGGATTAGCACTCAGAGTGAGGTGGGGATAATTGGATATTTCAACCATTATAGGACTTATAAGTGGTGTAGTATTTGTAGTAGTATCAATTTTGCTAGGGGGGAGATTAAACTTATTCTTTGACCTTCCTTCCGTAATGATTACCATTGGGGGAACATTTGCTTCAGTACTGATTTCATATCCTTTAAATAAATTTATTAATTCCCTCAAAACAATACGTCTGATTTTTCATAACAAAGAGATGAATACAGGTAATCTCATCCAAAAGATAATTGATCTAGCTAATATTGCTAGAAAGGAAGGATTACTTGCCTTGGAAGAAGCAGCCCAGTCTATGGAAGATAAATTTTTACAAAAAGGGGTCCTTTTAATTGTAGATGGTACCGACCCTGAATTGGTAAGAAATATATTGGAAACCGAATTGGCATTCATCGAAGGAAGACATAAGGAAGTTCAAGGGTTTTGGGAAACTATTGCTAGTTTGGGTCCCGCTTGGGGGATGATAGGAACTTTAATTGGTCTTATTAATATGCTAGACCAGCTCAATGACCCAGCATCTATAGGGCCGGCGATGGCAGTTGCATTAATAACTACATTTTATGGTTCTATATTAGCAAACTTTTTAGCTAATCCAACCGCCAATAAATTAAAATTAAAAAGTAATGAAGAAATACTCTTAAAAGAGGTTATGATAGAGGGTCTTCTTTCAATTCAGGCTGGGGAAAATCCAAGAATAATTGAAGAAAAATTAAAGGCATTCTTATCACCAACACTTCGTGAAACGATGAAAGAAGATGGAACTGAAGAGGAAGTAAGGGCAGGTGAATAAAGATGGCTAGGAAAAGAACTGAGGATGAAGTAAAGGCAGGGGCACCGGAGTGGATGAATACCTATGGTGACATGGTTACTTTGCTATTAACTTTTTTTATTCTTCTTTTTTCGATGTCAACAGTAGATATAGCAAAGTTCAGGGCTTTTATTAACTCTATGGAAGGTTCGATTGGGATATTAGCAGGTGGTTCCACCATAGGAGATGGTAGCGAGGTTGGCAATGGAATTAATCAATTACCGGATCTTGAAAAATTCCTAGAAGAAACCACGAAACAAGTAGAAATGCAAAGCATAGAGGAATTAAAAAAAATGCATGCTGATTTTAAGACCTATATAAAGGAAAATAATTTAGAGGGAAAAATTGCTGCCCAATTAAGTGATTATTATGTCACATTAACCTTTGATGATGGCGTTCTCTTTGATAGTGGACAAGCTAATCTTAAGCCCAGTGCTGTGGATATATTAGATAAACTAGGAGTGCAGCTATCTAAATACCCTAATAATAGAATTAGATTTGAAGGACATACGGATAATCGCCCAATCAATACTGCTCAATTTCCAAGTAATTGGGAATTATCCGCTGCTAGAGCTATAGCAGTAGCAAAATATTATATCAATGAATTAAAATTTAATCCAAAACAATTTTCAACAGAGGGATTTGGAGAATATGTACCCATAGCTAATAATGCTACCCCGGAAGGTAGAGCAAAAAATAGAAGAGTTGAGATAAAAATACTAAGTGAATATGCTTCATATTCAGGAATCAATGAACCATTGATTCAATAAGGAGTGACACATTATGGAAAAAAGTAAAACGCTCGTATTTATAATTATCGGCATCTTGTTTACAACTGTAATCGCAGTCACAGTTGCATTGGTCTTTACCTTTAGTTCCTTAAAATCTATTACCAATGGTAATGGGCAGGAGGTTTTGGCACAAGAAGCCCATAGGCAGGATGACATAGAAATTTTTTCTATCACAGAACCCATAACGGCAAATCTTATACAAGACAATGACGATGAAGGCAAACATATGCTTCGTATATCCGTAGGAGTAGGGATGGATACAAAACAAAAGAATTACAAAAAACTAAAAGAACAATTAGAAAACAAAATCTCTGTTCTAAGGCATACGATAATAAAGGTAATCCGCAACAAAACCTATGAGGAAATGCTGCAGCCGAATGCACAGGAATTAATGGGGCAGGAAATATTAAATGAACTTAAAGAAGAATTTCAAACGGATGCAATCGTAAATATTTACTTTGGAGAATTTTTTGTACAGTAATTTAATAGGATTTCTAAGAAAGCAATACTATTTGGCATGGGAGGTGGTTAAATGGGTGAAGTTTTATCGCAAAACGAAATTGATGAATTGTTAAATGCGTTAAATACGGGGGAACTGGATGTAACAGATATACAAACCACTGACCGGGAAAAGCATGTAAAAAATTATGACTTTGCCAGGCCTTCAAAATTTGCAAAAGAACAATTAAGAACCCTAGAAATTATTTTTGATAACTATTCGAGGATTATATCAACATATTTATCTGGTTACTTGCGTGCGGGTACGCAAATAGACGTTATTAACGCGGAGGCAGTGACGTATTATGAGTTTAGTAATTCATTGTCTAATCCAGTCATTTTATCAATTGTAGATTTTTCCCCCTTGAAAGGTTCAGTTATACTAGAACTTTCACCTAGTATTGGGTATTCGATTATAGATAGAATTTTAGGTGGAAAGGGTTCAATGATTGATAAAATAAGGGAATTTACTGAAATCGAAAGAATACTCTTAGAAAGAATAATTTCTCAATTGATTAACTTATTAAGAGAACCTTGGGAAAACGTAGTTGACCTTCGACCTAGATTAGATAAAATAGAAACAAATTCACAATTTGCACAGGTTATTTCTCCTAATGAAATGATTGCTCTTGTTACATTAAATATTAAAATAGGGGAAGTAGAAGGTATGATGAATATTTGCATTCCCCATTTAGTTATTGAACCAATAATGGATAAACTAAATACAAAGTATTGGTTTACTATTATAGAGCAAGAAGATCAAACGATTTATAGAAAACATTTAGAAAAAAGGTTGCAGATTGCAAAAATCCCTATTAAGACTATTTTGGGAAAAACTCATATTACCGTAGGGGAATTTGTAAATCTTCAAGTAGGAGATGTTATTAAATTGGACTCATATACAAATTCTGATTTAGATATCATGGTTGGAAATCTCCTAAAGTTTCATGCAAAGCCGGGAGTGTTTAAAAATAGAAATGCGATTCAAATCACTTCTATTGAAAGAAAGGAGGAAGAATAATGGGAGATATGTTATCACAAGCGGAAATAGATGCGTTGTTGGGGGGAACTGATGACGATTTAAATGATAATGAAGAACATGTAATAGCTGTCGATCCACTTACAGAGGATGAAAAGGATGCTTTGGGTGAGATTGGTAATATAAGTATGGGCACTGCGGCAACAACGCTTTTTACCTTGCTAAATCAAAAGGTAACGATAACCACTCCAAGGGTTAAAGCTATGACCTGGGATGAATTGTGCAATGAATATAAGAAACCATTTGTTGCAATTAATGTAGAATATAAAGAGGGTTTAAAGGGTGTTAATCTATTAGTCTTAAAAGAAGACGATGTTAAGATTATAGCTGATCTAATGATGGGCGGAGAAGGAGAAATTTCAGAAGGCGAACTTTCAGAATTGCACCTAAGTGCAATCAGTGAGGCAATGAACCAAATGGTTGGTTCTGCTTCAACTTCCATGTCCTCAATGTTTAATAAGAAAATTGATATCAATCCTCCCCATGCATTTGTTACTCATTTTCATCAAGGTATCATTGCAGAAGATATAGGGTTTGATAATGATGAGATTGTAAGGATTTCATTTAAGATGGAAATAGGAAACTTAATAGATAGTGAAATTATGCAGATACTTCCATTGGACTTTGCCAAGGGACTTGTGGAAAATCTTATGAATGCACAAAAAGAACAACCTAATCCCGTGAAGGTAGAGCAGCCGTCTCAAAAGCCAACCAAGCCTACACCAAAACCTGTAGATATAGTACAACCAGAATTAGACTTTAATCAACAAAGTCAACAGGAACAGCCAAATTATCCAGCGCCTACTATGCAACCACAAATGATGCCTTCAAGTAATTACCAACAAAATATTAATGTACAGCCTGCACAATTTCAAAACTTCGATGTTGGGGCTGTGATGCAGCAGAAAGAAAATATTGATATAATAATGGATGTGCCATTAGAGGTCACTGTTGAATTAGGCAGGACTCATAAAGTAATAAAAGAAATATTAGAGTTTAGCCCGGGAACCATTATTGAACTGGATAAATTGGCAGGAGAACCTATCGATATTTTAGTAAATGGTAAGTATGTTGCAAAGGGTGAAGTAGTAGTGATTGATGAAAATTTCGGAATTAGGGTGACAGATATAATCAACCCAGAAAAGAGAATATAAATTCTGTTCACTAAATTTGTTTTTAAAGATGGAATTTAAACGATAAATATATTATAATACCTATTAAAGCATATAACTAGATTAATGTACTATACTATTCAAAGGAGAGGGTATTTAATGGCAAAAAGGATATTAATTGTTGATGACGCGGCTTTCATGAGAATGATGATTAAAGATATTTTAACGAAAAATGGATATGAAGTTGCCGGAGAAGCAGAAAACGGTGTTAAAGCTGTGGATAAATTTAAGGAATTAGCTCCTGATTTGGTTATAATGGATATTACAATGCCGGAAATGGATGGTATTCAGGCTGTAAGAGAAATTAAGAAAGTTGATGGTGCAGCTACAATTATTATGTGTTCTGCCATGGGACAACAGGCTATGGTAATAGAATCCATACAGGCAGGGGCTAGGGATTTCATAGTAAAACCATTCCAAGCAGATAGGGTAGTAGAGGCCGTGAAGAAGGTTATAGGTTAAAAATGAATACTCAACTAAATGTGTGTTTGTCTTTTCTATTACTGCAGGGTAATACTTCTTCAGATAGTGGAGGGCAGGTGAATATAAACTGGTTTAATATGTTAGGCCAGTTTTTTTTCCTAATAGTCCTATTTATGATTATACTAGCTGCAGCCTATTATGTAACTAGGCTTTTAGGAAGATTCCAGCATCAAAAGTATAAGACCTGTAATATTAAAATAATAGAATCTATAGCAATTGCTCCCCAAAAAACATTGCAGCTTATAAAAGTAGGTAATAAGGTTTACCTAATCGGTATTACCAAGGACAATATCGTATATTTATCGGAAATTGATGGTGAAATAATTCATGAGCTGGAATTGGATGATGTAGGTGTACTTAATCCTAAATTTGATAAATATTTAAATCTATGGCTTGATAAGTTTAAGGATAAAGGCAAAAATAAAGACACTGGCTCTGATGGAGAGGTTCGCGATGAAAATGAGTAAAAAGTCTAGAAATATAATCCTTATAATAACAATAATATTGGCTGTACAAATTCTTTTTAGTCTTACAATATTTGCAGAACCAGTTGATGAAACAACGCTGCCAATACCGCAAATTGGAATTAACATAGAACCGGCAGAAAGTCCAAGGGAAGTAGCCAGCAGTTTGCAGATTTTATTTATTCTAACAGTTATTTCTTTGGCTCCTTCTATATTAATAATGATGACTTCATTTACAAGAATTATAATTGTTCTGCATTTTTTACGTTCTGCCTTGGGAACCCAGCAGGCCCCTCCTAATCAAGTTTTAATTGGACTGGCCCTATTTTTAACATTATTTATTATGAGCCCAACCCTTACCCAAATTAATGAACAAGCCATAAAACCTTATACGGCAGGTCAATTATCTCAGGAAGAGGCAATAGATAATGGGATGGAACCAATAAGGGATTTTATGTTCAGGCAAGTGGGAACAAGCGACCTTAATTTATTCATGGGTATTTCAGGAATGGAGCCTATAGAAAATACAGAAAATATTTCAATTACCGACCAGATTCCTTCTAGAGTACTAATACCTGCTTTTATTATTGGAGAATTAAAAAAAGGTTTTATGATAGGGTTTTTATTATATATTCCTTTCATAGTTATCGATATGGTTGTTGCTTCAACCCTTATGTCCATGGGAATGATGATGCTTCCTCCAGTTATGATTTCCCTTCCATTTAAAATATTGCTTTTTGTTATGGTAGATGGATGGAATCTAGTTATAGGGCAACTTGTTCAAACTTTTAGGTAAAAAGGAGAAGGTGTAATGGAACAATTGATAATAGATTTAGCCCAGGACGCATTGATGACTGTTATAAAGGTTTCAGCCCCGATGCTCTTAATGGGACTTATCGTGGGATTGGCAGTGAGTATATTTCAAACGACTACTTCTATACAGGAGCCTACTTTGGCCTTTATACCCAAAATCTTAGCGGTCCTAGCTGCAATTTTAATATTTGGACCATGGATGCTCACAACAATGCTAGAGTTTTTTAATAATTTATATAGGAATATGAATCTTTATATTCGTTAAAGGAAAATGCATATGGGCTTTTTAATGAGTAATGTATTTTTGAGAATTGACATTTTATTATTAGTTTTTATACGGTTTCTGGGCTTTTTTGTTACATCTCCTATTTTTGGAGGCAGTAATGTGCCCACTTATTCAAAAATTGGACTTTCTTTTATTATGAGTACTATTTTGCTTTCAACGATGCCTGATGTTATCATAACTTATGACAATCATATTATAGGCTATGCTGTACTTATTTTGAAGGAAATGGTCATAGGAATGCTACTTGGTTTTGTAGTATACTTATTATTAAGTATATTTTCTTTAGCAGGTCAGTTAATCGATTATCAAATAGGGTTTAGCATGGTAAGCGTTCTAGATCCATTAAGTAATTTTCAAATGCCTATTACGGGGAATTTGTATTATTTTATCGTTATTGCAATACTCCTTATCACTAATGGTCATCATAAATTACTTCAGGCATTGTTCTATAGCTATCAGGTACTTCCCATAGGAGAAGCAGTTTTTAATAATGAATTAATAGGGAATTATATTGTTATTTTATCTAATATATTCGTGATTTCAATAAAAATAGCGGCTCCAATAATTGGTTCGATTTTAATCCTCGATGTTGCCCTAGGTATTTTAGCTAGGACAGCCCCCCAAATGAATATGTTTGTAATAGGTATTCCTTTAAAACTAATACTGGGTCTATTATGCCTAATTGTTGTAATGCCCTTATTTAGAATAATATATGATTTTGTTTATCAGGAAATGCTAAGAGATCTATTTCGTATTATTAAAGGATTGGTTCCATGAATAAGAAAATAAGATTTGATAATCAATCTAATTGGCTGGATTATAATCTCCAGTTCTTTGCAGACAAAGATGGGAAAACAGAAAAAGCCACCCCTAGAAAACGTAGTAAAGCAAGGGAAGAAGGACAAGTAGCAAAAAGCATGGAAATAAACACTGCTTTTCTGCTTATTTTTATGTTTGCGGCAATAAGACTGTTTGCCCCATTCATGTATGGTAGACTAACTTCGATTTTTGAAAGAACATATATTCTCTATCCTAAATTAGATGATTTATTTGTTGAATCATATATTTTGAAATTTGTTCCTTATATCTTAACACAAATTCTAATTATTATTGCTCCACTTTTTGCTGTTGCCATGATAGTTGGTGTAACTGTAAATTTTGTTCAGGTGGGATGGCATCCTACCCTCAAGCCTCTAAAGCCCAAGTTTAGCAGATTAAACCCCATATCTGGAATGAGCCGATTGTTTTCAAAACATTCATTGGTGGAGTTGTTAAAATCAATTATTAAGATTACAATTGTTAGTCTTGTTATATACAACTCTGTTATTGGAGAAGTAAAAAACATCATTCTTTTGCTAGATATGGATTTAATGCAAATGATAAAATACATCGGAAAAGTTATTATAAATATAGGGTTAAAGGTAGGCATGTTTTTTCTATTTATTTCTGCAGCAGATTATGCATATCAAAGATTTGAACATGAGGAAAACTTAAAGATGACGAAAGAAGAAATAAAAGAAGAATATAAAATGACAGAAGGTAATCCTCAAATCAAGAGTAAAATCCGACAAAAAATGCGAGAAGCCTCCATGAGGAGGATGATGCAGGAAATACCTAAAGCCGATGTTGTCATTACAAACCCGACCCACTATGCCATAGCGATACAATATGATTCAAATGTGGCTTCTGCCCCGATAGTTATTGCTAAGGGGGTAGATTATTTAGCAATGCGTATTAAAACCATTGCTGCAGAAAGTGAAATTGAGATTGTCGAAAATAAACCTCTTGCTAGAACCCTTTACCAAACGGTCGATATAGGTCAAGAAATTCCTCCTGATTTATACCAGGCTGTTGCAGAGATTCTTGCATTTGTTTATAGCCTAAAGAACAACTACTAAATGAGCTTATTATAGTAGTGAAGGAGGATGGTTTTGTGAAATTTGGAGATGCATTTCTTGGAATATTTGTTATTGTTATTATTGTTATGATTATAATTCCGCTTCCACAATGGATGTTGGATACATTATTTACTTTAAATATTGCTATTGCACTTATAATTTTATTAAATACACTATTCTCGAAAGAACCTCTCGACATGTCAATGTTTCCGACCATACTCTTAATTTCTACAATATTTAGGTTAGCTCTTAATGTATCCTCTACTAGATTAATATTAGGGGAAGGGGATGCAGGTTCAGTTGTGAGAGTTTTTGGAAGCTTTGTGGCCGGAGGAAATATTGTTCTTGGGGTAATAGTATTTATAATTATTATAGTGATACAGTTTTTGGTTATCACAAAGGGTGCAGAAAGGGTAGCTGAAGTATCGGCTCGTTTTACATTAGATGCAATGCCGGGAAAACAAATGGCAATAGATGCTGACTTAAACACGGGCTTAATTGATGAGGCCGAAGCAAAGGCAAGAAGAAAAAAAATACAGGACGAAGCTGCCTTTTATGGGGCAATGGATGGTTCTAGTAAGTTTGTTAAAAACGATGCTATAGCAGGAATTATCATTACATTTATTAATATTATCGGTGGGCTTATTTTAGGTACTACAGGCATTACCACAGGAAAACCTCTTCCAGTAGCGGAAGCCTTCGAGATATATACTATTTTAACCATAGGAGATGGACTGGTAAGTCAGATTCCTGCCCTTCTTATTTCAACTGCCACAGGTATATTGGTAACGAAAACAGCTACAGAAACAAATATGAGCAGTGACTTATTAAAGCAGCTAGGAAGTACCCCAAGGGTATTGCAAATTACAGGGGGAACCTTAATACTTTTAGGAATTTTTACCCCTTTGCCTATTTTGATTTTTGTTCCAGTCGGTATGTTATTAATTTTAGGTGCAAGTACGATTGATAAAAATCTTAAGTTACAAACCATTAATGAAGAAATATCTACGGAAGACATAGAGGCTGAAGAAATAAGAAAGCCAGAAAATGTAGTTTCGCTTTTACAGGTTGATCCCATAGAATTAGAATTTGGGTATGGAATTATTCCCCTAGCGGATGTAAACCAAGGGGGAGACTTATTAGATAGGGTGGTTATGATAAGACGACAAATCGCTTTGGAATTAGGAGCTGTTGTTCCTATTATCAGACTGCGAGACAATATTCAACTAAGTCCCAATCAATATCTTATAAAGATTAAAGGGGTAGAAATATCCAAAGGTGAAATACTATTTGACCACTATATGGCAATGAATCCGGGATATGTGGAAGAGGAAATAGATGGTATAGAAACATTGGAACCGGCCTTTGGGCTACCGGCACTTTGGATATCAGAAACCCAAAGGGAAAAAGCCGAAATGATGGGTTATACGGTCGTTGACCCTCCTTCAATCATAGCAACCCATTTAACGGAGATTATAAAGAAGCATTTAGACGAATTACTCACCCGTCAAGATGTTCAAATCCTTATTAATAATGTAAAAGAAACGCATCCAGCCCTTATTGATGAATTGGTGCCAAAGGTCCTTGGTATAGGGGATATTCAAAAAGTATTATCCAATTTATTAAGGGAACATGTATCCATAAGGGATTTAGTGACCATATTTGAAACTTTAGCTGATTATGGTCCTATAACCAGGGATATAGATTTATTAACAGAATATGTTCGTCAAAGCTTAGGAAGGGCAATTTCTAAAAGGTTCTTAGTTCAAAAAACTAACAATATTATCACCCTAGATCCTTCTCTAGAACAACAGATTATGGATGCTGTGCAACAATCCGAACAGGGGTCTTATTTGGCATTAGACCCGGAAACCACACAACAGATTTTTGAGAAATTAAGTCAGGAAATCCATAGATTTAATTCCATAGGACAGCAGCCAATTCTTTTAACATCGCCTATTGCAAGAATTTATTTTAAGAGATTAACTGAACAAATTGCACCGGATTTAATCGTACTATCCTATAATGAAATTGACCCAAGCATTGAGATACAATCAATTGGAATGGTTAGCATAGCATAAGGGCTATAATAGTTGTGGAGGAATGATAATTGCCATGAAGGTTAAAAAATATGAGGCTAAAACTGAACAGGAAGCAATAGAAAAAGTAAAAGATGACTTAGGTAAAGAGGCATTGATTTTAAATATAAAAAAGATAAATCCAAAAGGTATTTTTAAACTGTTTAGACAACCTACGGTGGAAGTATTAGCAGCTCTAGACGGGCAACTAAATAAGACTAATGATTTCAAACAGCAAGAGAGCAATTTTAATAATATAGTAGAAGAGACCATAAGAAACATTAGTAATGGCAGCAAGCAATCTGAAAAAACCATAGTAGATGAACAAAAAGAAACAATAAAGGGCTTGGAGAGCAAATTAGATCACCTAGAAGGGCTTCTTACAAAGGTCATGGAAAGGGTAAGTACGGAAAATCAAATTCAGGCATCCTATACAAATGAAACATGTAGGAAATATAATAGTACGATTTTGCAATTATTTTATGATAATCTCATTAAAAACGAAGTGATGCCCGAATTGGCAGAGACTATTTTAAAAGATTTAGATGAAATGGACGAAGAAACAAAAAACGATGTCAACAACCTCATCGCTATTGTTTACAATAGGATTATGGAAATAATGGGGAATCCAACCCAAATTGAAATGGATAATAAAAAACCTAAAATAGTTTTCTTTGTCGGACCCACAGGGGTTGGGAAGACGACAACTATCGCAAAAATAACCGCCCATTTTTCTTTGAATGAAAAGAAAAAAGTTGGCTTAATTACAGCAGACACATATAGGATAGCTGCGGTTGAACAGTTAAAAACCTATGCAGAAATACTAAACGTACCTGTTGAAGTGATATATTCTTCCGATGAATTATTAGAAACCCTTGAAAAAATAAAGGATGTTGATATTGTTTTTATAGATACAGCTGGAAGATCTCATAAAAATGCACAGCAATTTCAAGAATTAGATAATTTGCTTTCTTTAGTAGATGAAAAACAAATATTTTTGGTGCTGAGTGCAACCACTAAGTATAAAGATATGTTAAATATTTTGAATCAATATTCTTCAATCTCAGATTATGATATTATTTTTACTAAGGCTGATGAAACGACATCTCTCGGAACAATTCTAAATGTAAGATACCTAACGCAAAAATCCTTATCCTATATAACATTTGGGCAAGATGTTCCGGATGATATAGAACTTATCAGTCCTAAAAAAATGACAAAAGCCTTATTAGGGAGTATGGATGAATGATGGACCAAGCAGAGAAACTAAGAAGAATTGTAAATAATCAACTAGAGCAGGCCATATCGGAGCCTAGAACTTCGCGAGTAATCACCGTTACAAGCGGAAAAGGCGGCGTCGGAAAGACGAATGTAACAGCCAATTTAGCTGTACAACTTCAAAGAGCAGGGAAAAAAGTTGTTATAATTGATGCTGATTTTGGCTTAGCAAACATAGAAGTAGTTTTGGGAATTGTACCTAGATCAAACCTTGGAGAAGTCATCCATGGAAAAAAAGTTATTACCGATATCATAACAGAGGGACCAATGAATATAAAATTCATTTCAGGAGGTTCTGGGGTACAGGATTTGATACATCTAAATGAACATCAATTATCTTTTTTTATTAAAAATTTGAGTCTTCTTGATCAGATGGCAGATATTATACTAATCGATACGGGGGCGGGACTAACAGATGCTGTCCTTAGCTTTTCTAAGGCGGCAGATGAAATCATCCTTGTTACCACCCCGGAGCCAACATCAGTCACCGATGCTTATGCATTGATAAAAACATTATGTAGCCAAAAAAATAATGCTACTCCCAATATAAAATTACTGGTTAATAGGGTAGATGATGAAGAAGAGGGCAGAGAAATATACTATAAGTTAAAGCAGGTATCAAAGAGGTTCCTAAATGTGGAAATCGATGATTTAGGATATATACCCTATGATAGGGCATTGGTAAAGTCAGTAAAGTTGCAAGAACCAGTTTCCATCAGTTTTCCAAAAAGTGATGTGAGCAAAGCCTTCGAGATAATTTCTAATAGGGTATTAGATACAGAATATAAAGAAAAGAAAAATACAGGCCTTACACTGTTTGTAAAACGATTAATGAATATATTTGGTTCTTAAGACTAGGTAAGGAGGTCCGTCGGTGAAAAAAATATTAACCCCAGGATTAAAGCTAGAAATAACAAATATAGAGACTAGAAATAAAAAAAAGGGTTATGGATATATTAGTCAAATTGAAGAATATGTAGATGATAAGACATTAATAATAGGTACTCCTATTGTGGGAGGGCAAATTGTACCTTTAAGAGTTGGTAATCAATATGCTTTAATAATTTATTCAGATACGACCCTTTATCGTTGTAAAATTCTTATCAAAAATAGGCTTAAAAAGGGTTTAGTTGAAATGTTAAAGGTCGAAATCATAACCCAACTTGAAAAAATTCAAAGAAGAGAATTCTTCCGCTGTGAATGCATCATACCATTTAAATACAATATCAATGATTCTTGGGAAGAAAGCATTATTAAGGATATAAGCGGCGGAGGACTTCGATTTATTACAAATGTAAAATTGCAAATATCGGAGTTGATTATATGCGATATTCCCTTAGATGGCCAAGAAATAAGTGCAAGGGGAAGATTAATCAGCAGAGAAGACTCCAACACTGAGACTTATAAGTATCAATATAGGGTTTCCTTTGAAGAACTTTCAAAGATTGAGCGGGAAAAAATAATCCAATACATCTTTTTACAACAAAGAAAAAGGGTACAACAGCATAGAGGGTTGTGATTGTATGGCAGAAAAAATAAAAATATTAGTAATTGATGACTCTGCTTTCATGAGAAGGGTTATTTCTGATATAATTAATAGTGACAACAGATTTATTGTAGTGGGCACTGCAAGAAATGGCGAAGAAGGTCTAAAAAAGATAAAAGAGTTAAATCCAGATATGATTACCCTGGATATAGAAATGCCAGAGATGAACGGATTAGAAATGCTAGATGATTTAATGAAAACAAATCCTAAGCCTGTACTGGTAATCAGTGTTCTAACCAATGAAGGAGCAGATACAACCATTCGGGCATTAGAGGCAGGGGCAGTAGATTTTATAACAAAACCTAAAAACATTTTTAAGATGAATGAAGAAGAAATTAAGCTGCAGATTCTTCAAAAAATATATGTAGCCTCTAAAATTAAAAACTTCCCCATAAAGGTAAAAAAACATAGGGATGAAGTTATAGGAAGTACCCAACCTTTGACTCCACGAGATACGAACATTAAAAACATAATAGCCATAGGAACATCAACAGGGGGACCTAGGGCTTTACAAGAAATTTTACCCTATATCCCCAAATCCCTACCCGCCAGCTATATTATTGTTCAACATATGCCTCCAGGATTTACCAAGTCCTTGGCAGAAAGACTGAATAATCTAAGCGATATCATGGTAAAAGAGGCGGTGGATAGAGATATATTACACCCCGGAGTTGCATATATAGCACCTGGAGATTACCATATTTTAATTGAAAAAATCCCAGGAAAAAATATGTACTGGATTAGATTATCAAGCAGCCCTTCAGTATCAGGACATAGACCTTCAGTTAATGTAATGTTTAATTCTATTTCAGAAACAAATTTAAACAACGTAGTTGGAGTTATTATGACGGGAATGGGTAATGATGGATGCGAAGGTATGAAAAATTTAAAACTTAAAAATAAGGCTTATATTATTGCACAGGATGAAAAAAGTTGTGTTGTATACGGTATGCCTAAGGCTGTAATAGAGGCAGGAGTTGCAGATGTGGTAGTACCTTTAGAACAGATAGCAAAAGAGATTATTAAAGTGGTGGAGGTGCGTTAATATGGATATGAGTCAATACTTGGAAATTTTTGTTGAAGAATCAAAAGAACATCTTCAAAGTTTAAATGAAAGTTTGCTTCAATTAGAAAACGAACCTGGAAATATGCCTATCCTAAATGAAGTTTTCCGCGTAGCCCACACATTAAAGGGCATGGCTGGAACTATGGGTTTTACAAAGATGCAAAAACTAACCCACAACATGGAAAATGTCCTTTCGGAAATTCGAAATGGTCGTATTTTAGTTGATTCCAACTTACTGGATACACTTTTTAAATGCCTAGATGCTCTTGAAAATTATGTTGATGAAATTATAAATACAGGAAATGAAGGCAGTGAAGAATATACTCAAATTATCAATGAGCTAGGTAATATATTATCGAATAATTTTGACCAAGGAGAAACAACTGAAAAACAAGGAACTGTCCATGTGGAACAAGAAAGCTCTACTAATTCAGACTTGGAGATTGCAGATGTTCATTTAACTGATTTTGAAAACAATGCAGTTAAGAATGCCCTCTCAAGAAGTTACAATGTATATCAAATCAGCATTTACTTAAATAAAGCTTGTGTACTTAAATCAGCTAGGGCATTTATTGTCTTTAGATCCTTAGAGAGCTTAGGGGAAATCATTAAATCCCTCCCAAAGGTTGAAGATATAGAAGATGAAAAGTTTGAATTTGATTTTACTGTAGTGGTTATTTCAAAAGAAGCAAAGGATATGTTCGAAAAAGAATTGCTTTCAATTGCAGAGGTTGAACAAGTAATTATTAGAGATATTGTTGTATCAGGTGGGGAAGATGAACTGGTAAACATACCCGATACTGAAAATAAACAAGATAGTTTACCGGGTCATACGCCACAAGATACCCATGAAAAAGATGGGGGCGAGTCAAAATCTATAGTAGGAAAATCAAGGCCTAAGGCTGGGAAAACTGTTCGTGTAGATATTGATAGATTAGATACATTAATGAATCTCGTGAGTGAATTAATTATTATAAAAACAAGACTTGAGGGAATCGAAGGCGGAAACAATACCCAAAATTACAATGAGGCAGTGGAATATCTAGAAAGAATTACAACGAGTCTCCATGATGCTGTAATGAAGGTTAGGATGGTTCCTGTTGAAAGAGTATTTAATCGGTTCCCAAGGATGATAAGAGATTTATCAAGAAAGCTAAATAAAGAAATCGAATTGACCATGTCCGGTGAAGAAACAGAGTTAGATAGAACTGTTATTGATGAAATTGGCGATCCATTAATTCACTTATTAAGAAATGCAGCGGATCACGGGTTAGAAACCACAGAAGAAAGACTACAAAAAGGAAAAGATAAAATAGGAAATATCTATTTAAGAGCTTATCAAGATGGAAATAACGTAGTAATAGAAGTTGAAGACGACGGAAAAGGTATAGACACAAAGAAAATAAAGGCAAGAGCAGTTGAAAAGGGAGCAATTACTTCTGATATGGCTTCAAATATGTCAGAACAAGATATCGTTGAACTTTTATTTAATCCTAGTTTTAGCACCGCAGAAAAGATTTCTGATGTATCTGGAAGAGGTGTTGGTCTAGACGTTGTTAAGACAAAAATAGAAGCCCTTGGTGGGGATATAGAAGTTAAAACTACCTTAGGCAAAGGTAGCAAGTTTATCGTTAGACTACCATTGACCTTGGCAATCATCCAAGCTTTAATGGTTAAACTCGGAGAAGAAAAATATGCTATTCCACTTAATACAATTCAAAATATTGAGGATGTAAAAATTAGCGATATACAATATATACAAAAACAAGAAATTATAGTTTTAAGAAATCAAGTTATTCCGATTATACGTTTGGATAGGGTACTTGATGTTCCCAAAAAAGAGCAAAAGGAACTTATCACCGTTGTTATCGTTAAAAAGGGAGAAAAACAGGCAGGATTTGTAGTTGATGGTTTAATTGGCCAACAGGAAATAGTAATAAAATCCCTAGGAAAATATCTAAGTGGTATTCGAATGATTGCTGGGGCAACCATTTTGGGGAATGGTGAAGTAGCACTTATTTTAGATATTAATACACTAGTATAGTAGGGGGGATAAAATGGATAACAATACCAATCACGAAATTAAACAGTATGTAGTTTTTAAATTGGGTAATGAAGAGTATGGTGTAGATATACAAAGGGTACAAATAATTGAACGCATTCAAAATATAACCAGAGTGCCGAAATCTCCCTACTTTATAAAAGGGGTAATAAACCTTAGGGGAGAAATCATTCCAGTAATGAGTTTAAGAGTTAAATTTGAATTGGAGCCGGATGATTATACGGATGAAACACGAATAATCATTGTTAAAATTGATGAAAACCAAGTAGGGATGATTGTTGACCAGGTAAAAGAAGTATTACAGCTTTCAACAGAAGCTATAGAGAATGTACAAGGCTTTACTTCGGATATCAATTTAAACTTTATTCAAGGGGTTGGAAAGGTTAATGATCATATAGTTACCCTCCTAAACTTAAAGAATCTAATTGATTCTACACTTAATAACCCCAAGGAAAACCAACCAGCCCAATGATTGATTGACAATATTTGACCTAATAAGATTTCCAACATGAATGTGCATTTTATATTCAGGTTGGAAATCTATCATTATTTGAAGGAGTGAAAACATGTCCAATATCGACATTGATATGTTAGATACCCTGCACCTAGATGTTCTAAGGGAAATAGGCAATATTGGTGCAGGAAATGCAACAACTGCCCTAGCTAAAATATTAAATAAAAAGATTGACATGGGAGTGCCTAAGGTCAATATTTTGGAATTTAAAAATGTTGCCGATGTTTTAGGGGGACCGGAAAATTTAGTAGTAGGGATATTACTTAGTGTCTCTGGTGATATTAATGGAATGATGATGTTCGTTCTTGAACAGCGTTCAGCCCATGTTTTGGTTAATATTTTAATGGGAAGGGAAATTCATGATATATCCGAGTTTACAGAAATGGATGTTTCTGCACTACAAGAAATTGGTAATATATTAACGGGATCGTATTTGTCATCATTATCTGCCCTAACAAAACTATCAGTAATACCCTCAATCCCTCAAATGGCTTTTGATATGGCAGGGGCGATACTCAGTGTTCCTGCTATAGAATTTGGAAAGGTTGGGGATAAGGTTTTATTTATAGAGACTGAGTTTGCGGAAGGTATAGACCACGTTACAGGATACTTTATATTAATACCTGATATCAATTCATATGAAAAAATATTAACATCCCTAGGAGTTAGCATATGATAGATTCCCATACAATCATCAAAGTTGGAATGGCAGATTTAAATACGACAATACATCCTGGTATCCTAACTACATTAGGTTTAGGTTCTTGCGTCGGGATTGCATTATATGACCCAGTGGCTAAGGTAGGTGGCCTCGCCCATATAATGCTTCCGGATAGCACACAAATTAAAAATAATTCAAATGTTGCAAAGTTTGCTGACACTGCTGTGATTAAACTAATAGAAGATATGATTTATCTAGGGGCAAGAAAAGAGAGAATGGTTGCAAAACTAGCCGGTGGCGCTCAAATGTTTGCATTTAATAATACAAATGACTTAATGAGAATCGGTTTTAGAAATGTATCTGCATCTCAAAAAGTACTTAATGAATTGGGAATCCCGATAATATCTTCCGATACGGGTGCAAATTATGGTAGAACCATAGAATTGTATACAGAAGATGGAAGATTGCTTATTAAAACGATAGGGCATGGCATAAAACAAATATAAGGAGTTTACAATGGTTAAAAAGTTGGATGTAATTCTTCCTTTAATATCGGCTATAATTATTGGAGGAATTAGTTTATTACAAAGGGATTCTTTGAACATTATGACTATTAAACTGATTGTTGTTATCACTGTATTTTATATTTTTGGCTTGATGATAAGTACTGTACTACAAAGAATATATTCTAGCTCAAAAAGTAATTATAATAATACTCAAACGATGGAAGAACCGATGAAAGAATCAAATGAGGATAGAAACGATACTATACAATAAACATCTACTGAACTCAAATTGGTTTCAGGAGGAATTATATGATTGAAAGAGATCTCGAAGAACTATGGGAAAAATATAAACGGACCAACCTCTCATCTATAAAAGAAAAATTGATTATAGAATATGCCCCTTTGGTAAAATATGTTGCAGGAAGGCTTAATGTTTATCTAGGTCAAAATGTTGAGTATGAAGACCTCATTAGCTACGGGGTATTTGGGCTAATCGATGCAATCGATAAATTTGACCTAAAAAAAGGGGTAAAATTTGAAACCTACGCTTCCCTTAGGATTCGAGGAGCAATACTAGACAATATTAGAAAATTAGATTGGGTTCCTAGAACATTAAGACAAAAAAACAAGCAAATAGAAAAGGCTTATGCAGAACTTGAAACGGAGCTAGGAAGAAGTGCGACAGACGAGGAAATGGCAGTGAAAATGGGGATAACTGTAGAAGAATTACGGGAGATGTTAAAGCAAGTAAACCTTTTATCACTCATATCCCTAGAGGAGTATGTGGAACAAAACAATGAGCCATCTATGGGTTCTGTCAAGCAACCGGGCAATGAACAGCCAGAAGCCTATTTAGAAAAACAAGAACTTAAAAGAATACTTAAAGAATCTATTGAAAAACTTCCTGAAAGGGAACAGCGAGTTTTGATACTTTATTACTTTGAAGAATTAACCCTAAAAGAAATCAGCTCTATTATGGGTGTTTCTGAATCAAGGATATCCCAACTTCACACAAAGGGCATCATGAGGTTAAAGGGTAAATTAGGAAAGTATAGAACAATCTTATTTGAATTATAAAGGAGGGATAAAATGAATAATACAGGAAATACTACGCCAAATGCAAGTAGCAATTATGATGGCTTCTTTGATTTCGAAATAAAAGACGATGGATTTTATCTTATTCTATACGCTCCAAAAGGGGAGGGGGAATTTCCCAAACTTGAAGAAATCGTTAATAGACTAAATAACAAAAAGGTTATGGATTACGATTTAGAAATTATAAAAAAGTCAGTTAGGGATATCCATTCACAGGAAAAGTTGGAAGTTTTGATTTCCACTCAAACAAAGTTAAAGCCAATAGATGAAAAACTATATGTCGAAATTTCAAAAGACAAGATGTTTGCAGTTATATCATTTACTCCTCCAGAAAACGAAGGGAAAATCCTTTCCTATGATGATGTACTTCATAAAATTGAAGAAAATAAGGTGAATTTTGGAATAAACAAAGAGGAGCTTAAAAAAGCAGTCGAAGAGAAAAAAATAAACCATAAATATGTTATTGCTCAGGGATTAAAACCGGTTAATGGGCAAAACGCTAAACTAGATTTTCATTTCAATAAAAAAAGAGACAATAAACCTAAGGTCTTGGAAGATGGAACCGTTGACTTTTATAATTTAGATTTAATTGAGAATGTAGTAAAAGGTCAAGATTTAGTTACACTAATACCTCCTGTAGAGGGAACTCCTGGTAGAAATGTCCTAGGGGTTGAAATCCCCTCAATCAAAGGGAAAAATATAAAACTTCCAAAGGGAAAAAACACAGAAATTTCAGAGGATGGCACGAAACTAGTAGCAACTACCGATGGACAGGTAAATTACACAAATGGAAAAGTAAACGTTTATGAAACCTATGAGGTTCCCGACAATGTCGATAATTCAGTAGGAAATATTAATTTTATAGGAAATGTGGTTGTAAGAGGAAATGTATTAACGGGTTTTTACATAAAGGCCGGAGGAAATGTTGAGGTATACGGTGTTGTTGAAGGGGCAAAGATTGAAGCCCAAGGAGATATAATTTTACGTAGAGGAATTCAAGGAATGAGTAGGGGAATTTTAAGTTCCATGGGAAATGTAGTAGCCAAATACATCGAAAATAGTATTGTAGAAGCAGCAGGAGATATACAAAGCGATGCCATTATGCATAGTCAGATTAAATGCGGGGGGAGTATTAGGGCAGATGGAAGAAAAGGCCTTATTGTCGGCGGTGTAATTAGGGCTGGAAGAGAAGTAGATGCCAAGGTCATAGGTTCTCATATGGCTACTGCGACAGAAATAGAGGTAGGTATAGATCCGGCAATACTTGAAAGATACCGTTTTTTAAAAGATGAATTAAGTAATATAAAAAAAGAGATTATAAAAACTACACAAATTGTAGACTTACTTAATAAAATGAAAGATGCTGATAAATTAACAGATTCAAAAAGAGATATGCTGATAAAATCCATACGTACGAAGGTATTTCTTGACAATCGCCTAAAGAGTGTTAAAAATGAAATTGTGGAATTAGAGCCATTGCTAGAGGAAAAAGAAGACGGAAAGGTTAAGGCTTATAATATTATACATCCTGGAGTTAAAATAACCATTGGAACTGCTTGTATGTATGTAAGGGAAGAAATAAAGTTTTGTTCCTTATATAAAGACAAAGCAGATATTAGAACAAGCAGCTATGATTAGGGAAAAGGGGGGGGAGTATGATTCGTCCTATAGATATGCAAGTTATCATTCCTAAGACATCCGAAATATCTAGGCAGCACCATGGAGAGGCTCAAAAGGGAGAAGTTGAACAGCATCAATTTGCCCAGCAGATGGAAAAACAGGTGTATCAAAACCAGCAACAGGTAGTAAGCTCTAACAAGCCAGAAAGCACAGTAAATCAGGATGGACGTAACAAAAGCCAATACCAAAAGAATCATTCAAAAAAACAAAAGAATAAAAACCAAAAGGATAAAAAAGAGGATTCAACAAAAAGTAGTATTATAGACATTAGAATTTGATTGAGGTGTAGGGTATGCCACATAGTGAAATTATGAATACAATGATTTTTTTCCTTATAGCCGTGGGGATTATTATATTAATCATAGGCTTAATCTTTATGAAGGATAAAACAAGCAATGCTTCTAATAAGTCCTTTGATAAACAGATAGAAATGGACAATATGTTAAAAACACGAATAGATGAGGCAGATAAGATGCTGCAAGAATTAAGCCAATTATCTTCTTATATCAAATCCGAATTGGAGAAAAAACATAAGGAATTATTGTTCTTGTATCAAATGATTGATGAAAAGAAGGCTTCTTCCTTGAAGAAAACAATAAATAATGAAGAATCGGTTCCTAAGAATGATGAGGAAGACTTAAAAGCATCGGTATTCCTAAACAATAAAAATTACAATAAGATCATTGAGCTATATAAAATGGGTAAGGATACATCTACCATAGCTAGACAATTAAAAATAGGCAAAGGTGAAGTAGAATTGATTTTAGGGCTTGCAAAAATGGGGTGAGTATATTGGATTTATCGGCTAAGAGTTTAATAATAGGTTTAGGATTAGGGATTATTTTAACTGCTACTTTTCTTATATTTATCCCCAAGGAATCCTTAACTAATGAAGATATTATCGAAAGGGCTAAAGACTTAGGCATGCTTGATCCATTGGACTTGGCACCAGAAAAGTTTGTTCTATCAGAGGAAGAAATTATAAGTAGAGCTAGAAGAATAGGGATGATATTTAAAACGGAAAATACCAATTACCTAGAGCAAGAAGATGTGAAACCCGACGGGGATGAAGAAGAAATAGTTACTATTTTTATTCCAAGGGGGCTTAAATCAAAAGATATAAGCATTATATTGTTTGAAAATCATTTAATTGATGATGCAGAAGAATTTGATTTATATCTTAGAAAAGTTAATGTAGACAGGGTTATAGGTGATGGATATTTTAATATTTCCAAGGGAAGTAATTATGAAAAGATAACTAAAACCCTAATAGAATAATAAAACCACAATTTGATTGTATTATAAATTGTGGTTTTATTATTAATAGTTTTTATATAGAGGGAAAATTTTAATAATAATAATTAAATATTGATAAAATAGCAATAGTATGATATACTTCCATGTGGAATTAAAACACACGCATCGGATTTTTTGAAGGGGTGCTGAAAAGTCCTTCAGGAAGATGACGAATGCGGAGGAAAAACCAAAACTAGGAGGAAAATTATAATGGGCGTAATTTCAATGAAACAATTACTTGAAGCAGGGGTACATTTTGGGCATCAAACAAGACGTTGGAATCCTAAAATGGCAGAATACATTTTTACTGAAAGAAATGGTATATACATCATAGACCTTCAAAAAACAGTAAAAAAGATTGAAGAAGCATACCAGGTAGTTCGAAATGTTGTAGAAGATGGAGGAAATGTACTTTTTGTAGGTACTAAGAAGCAAGCACAAGACTCTATTAAAGAAGAAGCTGAACGTTCTGGAATGTTCTACGTAAACCAAAGATGGTTAGGTGGAATGCTTACAAACTTTAAAACTATCCGCGCGAGGATTAGTCATTTAAGAAAATTAGAAGAAATGGAAGAAAACGGAACATTTGATTTATTGCCTAAAAAAGAGGTAATAAAACTTCGTCACGAAAAAGAAAAACTTGAAAGAAACTTAGGCGGAATCAAAGATATGACACAAATTCCAGATTTACTTTTTGTTGTAGATCCTAGAAAAGAAAGAATTGCAATTCAAGAAGCTCATATCTTAGGTATTCCAATAATTGCAATCGTAGATACAAACTGTGATCCTGAAGAAGTAGATTATGTAATACCAGGTAATGATGATGCAATCAGAGCGGTAAAATTAATCGTTGGTAAAATGGCAGATGCTGTAATCGAAGTAAAGCAAGGCGTTCAAGATACCACTGTTGCTAAAGACGAAGAATAATGGCATAGACCTATAAAAAAATGCGGCAGTTGCCGCATTTTCTATATATTGAATAAACGCATAAAAAATACAAATTATACATTATGTGATAAAATAAATTATTGGAGGTTTTATTATGGCAATTACAGCTAGTATGGTAAAAGAATTAAGAGAAATGACAGGCGCTGGAATGATGGATTGTAAAAAAGTATTAACAGAAACCAATGGCGACCTTGAAAAGGCAGTTGAACTTTTAAGGGAAAAAGGATTAGCGAAAGCTGCTAAAAAAGCAGGTCGTATAGCTGCAGAAGGATTAGTGGTTGATTATATTTCCGAAGATGGAAAAATAGGAGCCCTAGTAGAAGTAAACAGTGAAACAGATTTCGTTGCTAAAAACGAAGAGTTCAAATCTTTTGCTGCACAGGTGGCAAAACAAGCAGCAATGACCAAAACAAATAATATCGAAGATTTCATGAAAGAAGCTTGGATTTTGGATAATACCAAGACTGTGCAAGATGTATTAACTGAAAAAATCTCTGTTATTGGTGAAAACCTTAATATTAGACGTTTTGTTAAATATGAAGCAAAATCCGGAATTCTTGTTTCCTATATCCACGGCGCTGGAAGAATCGGTGCATTGGTTGAATTAAACAGCACAGATTCCTCAGACAGATTAAAAGAAGCAGGTAAGGATGTAGCAATGCAAATTGCTGCTGCAAGTCCAAAATACATCACAAGAGATGAAATACCCGCAGATTTTATCGAAAAAGAAAAAGAAATCTTAAAACAACAGGCGCTTAATGAAGGCAAACCAGCAAATATTGTTGAAAAGATGATAGAAGGTCGCTTAACAAAGAACTTAAAAGAAATATGTATCGTTGATCAGGCTTATATCAAGGATCCTGATATGACTGTTGCTAAATACTTGGAAAGTGTTGCTAAAGAAGTTGGAGCAGATGTTTCCATAAAAGCATTTACCCGTTATGAAACAGGTGAAGGACTAGAAAAGAAAGAAGAAGATTTTGCAGAAGAAGTTGCAAAACAGATGAATGTATAATTAACTAAAAATTTGGTGGGGGAACACAATGTGTTTCCCCTTTTATATGGATTTATATATAAGTAATTTTTAAAATAAGAACTACTAAAATTGAATAATTATATGGAAAAATATATGAAAATATGATACATTAATAACGGAGGAGTTATTCTATGATGAAATATAAACGTGTACTCATTAAACTAAGCGGTGAAGCCCTTGCCGGAACTAAGGGAAATGGATTTGATTTTGAAATAGTTATTTCAGTGGTTAAGCAGCTTAAAAAGATTGTAGAACAAGGGGTAGAGGTTTCTGTTGTGATTGGGGGCGGTAATTTTTGGAGAGGCAGAAGCAACGAGAAAATGGACCGTACGAAATCAGATCAAATAGGAATGCTGGCAACAGTGATGAATTCATTGTATGTGGCAGAAGCCTGTAGATCCATAGGGTTAAATGCAGTTGTGCAAACTCCCTTTTCAGTTGGAACGATGACAGAATTATTTACCAAAGAGTCGGCCTTAAATAATATGAAGAATAAAACCGTGGTTTTCTTTGCCGGGGGAACCGGTCATCCGTTTTTTTCTACAGATACAGGGGCTGCGCTTCGCGGATGTGAAATAGAGGCAGATGTTCTTTTATTTGCAAAAAATATTGATGGGGTTTATGACTCAGACCCTAAATGCAATCCTAATGCAACAAAATATACGGAACTAACTGGCAAACAAATCATAGAAAAGCAATTAAAAGTTATTGATGGGACTGCAGCTAGTCTTTGTATGGATCAGCATTTATCCATATTAATATTTGGTCTTAATACAATGGATGGTATAATAAAGGCAGTTTCTGGTGAAAATATAGGAACAATAATAAATAATTAAGGGGGAAATATTATGGATAGTAAACAATATGCTGCATATGAAGAAAAGATGAAAAAAACGATTGCTTCATTGTTGGATGAATATAACACCATTAGAGCTGGAAGAGCTAATCCACATATATTGGACAGAATTTCAGTAAGTTATTACGGTGTCCAAACTCCACTTCAACAAGTTGGAAATGTCAGCGTACCAGAAGCAAGAGTGATACTGATACAACCTTGGGATACCTCTGTCCTTAAGGATATTGAAAAGGCTATTTTGATATCGGATATTGGAATAACCCCTAATAATGATGGGAAATCTATTCGATTGGTTTTTCCTGAATTAACTGAAGAAAGAAGAAAAGAATTAACAAAGGATGTAAAGAAAAAAGGTGAAGAAGCCAAAATTGCTATAAGAAACACAAGGAGAGAAGCAATTGATTATTTTAAAAAGCTCCAAAAGGCTGGGGATATCAGCGAAGATGATTTAAAAGATGCAGAAGTAGACATACAAAAATTAACAGACCGCTACATTGAAGATATTGATAAACATGTAGAAAATAAAAGTAAAGATATTCTTTCAGTATAGCAGCATACATATGCCCCTTCCTTGGAGGGGTATTTTATTGATGGTTGCCTTTAGCAGTCAAATTGGGCTTAGCATTATTTTATCTTTTAACTGAATATTTAGGAGGTAGTAATGGATAAAAGTGGCTATAAAGAAAAAATTCAACTAAACAACCTACCAAGGCATATAGCCATTATTATGGATGGCAATGGTCGCTGGGCAAAAATCAGAAACAAATCAAGGACATCCGGGCATAGGGCAGGAACAAAAGCATTACAAAAAATATCGGATGCCGCTAACTCTTTAGGTATAAAGCACCTTACGGTGTACGCCTTTTCTACGGAAAACTGGAATAGACCTGAAGATGAAGTAAACAGCCTAATGAAGTTGCTTAGGGAATACCTAAATCAATATTTGAGGGACTCGGGTAAAAATAACATTAAAATAGATATAATGGGAGATACAAACAAGTTAGATGCGGATATCCAAAATCAAATCAAAAAACTCCAGGAAATAACGGTTAATAAAAATGGCCTCCATCTGCATATAGCCCTAAACTATGGCAGTCGCGATGAAATAACTCGGGCGATGCGGAAGATAGGGCAAGATATTTTAGAGGGTAAAATCACTATCGATGCCATTACTCAAGAGACCATTCCTACATATTTGGATACAAGGGATATGCCCGATCCTGATTTTGTAATCAGAACCAGTGGGGAACAAAGAATCAGTAATTTTTTATTATGGCAAATTGCTTATAGTGAATTATATTTTACAGATATATTATGGCCGGATTATAATGAAGATGATTTTTATAGGGCAATTTATGAATATCAGAACAGAAACCGCCGTTTCGGAGGAGTTTAATATCGGAGGAGATTGTATTGCGTGTACGTATAATTACAGCGATATTGGGTATACCATTACTTTTAGGAATAATAATCGTAGGGGGATGGGTGTTAAAAGCAGCAGTTTGCTTTATTTCCCTGGTTGGTATATATGAATTTTATAGGGCTATGGACAAAAAGGTTAATACAATAAAGCCCGTAGGTTATGTTTTTACTTTAAGTTTTATTTTGTTTACGTTTCCCAAGGTAGAATGGTATTTTGCCTTTATGGTATGCTTTTTATTTTGTATATTTTTAAGTATTATATTTTTTCATGAAAAATATACTATTATTGATGGGGCTATTACTTTTATAGGGTTTTTCTACATATGCGTTTTGTTTTCCTATATTCTCAAAGTTAGAAACTATGCATATGGGGATGTATTTATATGGTTGATTTTTATTAGCGCTTGGGGAAGTGATACAGGGGCATATTTTACAGGTATTACCATTGGAAAACATAAACTCTGCCCCAATGTAAGCCCTAAAAAAACCATTGAAGGTGCATTAGGTGGAGTGGTTGGCGGGGCTTTATTGGCATTATTATACGGGGGAGTCCTTTTATATTTTAGAAATATATCCATACCAAATTTCCTTATGGTATGTGCAGTGATAGGAGCCATGGGGGCAATCATATCCCAATTAGGTGATTTAACGGCATCCTCAATTAAAAGGCTGGTGGATATAAAGGATTATGGAAAATTATTCCCAGGCCATGGGGGCGTATTAGATAGATTTGATAGCATCCTATTTACAGCTCCTTTGGTATATTATTTAATCGTTTTAGCAGATGCTTATTTGAAAATATCTTAGGATTTGCAGTAAAATACTTATATCCGAATTTAAGGATGGACAAATGGAGTGAAGACGTTGAAATCTATTTCTATATTAGGCTCAACCGGTTCCATTGGAACTCAGACCTTGGATGCTGTAAGAAATTTGGGGAATATTAAGGTAGAAGGATTAACAGCAGATAAAAACATAGATTTATTAGAAAAACAAATTAAAGAATTTCATCCTAAAAAGGTTGCTGTGATGGATGAAAATAAAGCCTATGAACTAAAAAGAAGAATAGGAAATACCACAGAAATATTAACCAGCATGGAAGGCTTAGTTGAAGTGGCTACAATGGAAGAAATTGATACGGTCGTTACATCTGTTGTAGGTATAATCGGATTAATCCCGACCTTTAAAGCTATCCAAAATAAAAAGGATATTGCCCTAGCCAATAAGGAAACTCTAGTTACGGCAGGGGAAATTATAATAAATGAAGCTAAAAAAAATGGGGTTAATATTCTTCCGGTCGATAGTGAACATTCGGCGATATTTCAGTGTTTACAGGGAAATGTGAACAACCCTATAGAGCGAATTATACTAACTGCCTCAGGGGGACCCTTTCGCGGCAGAACTATTAAGGAACTTAAGGAAGTGACAGTTGAAGAAGCCCTAAAGCACCCTAATTGGGATATGGGGACAAAAATAACTATAGACTCTGCCACCATGATGAATAAGGGGTTAGAAGTTATTGAAGCAAAATGGCTGTTTGATGTAGAACTTAGTCAAATTGAGGTGGTAGTTCACCCACAAAGCATGATTCATTCCATGGTGGAATTTGAAGACGGTTCTATTATGGCCCAGGTAGGAGAACCTGATATGAGATTTCCGATTCAATACGCTCTTACCTATCCCAAGCGTATTAAAAATAATTGGCCCAGGGTGGATTTCACGAAAAGGAATCTGTTTACCTTTGAATTACCGGATACATCTGTTTTTAAATGTTTACAATTGGCCTATGATGCCTTAAATATAGGGGGTACTATGGCAGTAGTGCTGAATGCAGCCAATGAAATAGCGGTAGAAAGATTTGTAAAAAAAGAAATACAATTTTTAGATATTTCTAGAATCATTGAAGATACAATGAATATGCATAATGTAATAAAACATCCGACCTTATCGGATGTTTTGGATGTAGATTTATGGGCAAGGAAAATTTCTAAGGGCAGGTGATTGTATTGACCATATTACTAGCAATTATAGTATTTGGAATTATTATCTTAATTCATGAATTTGGGCATTATATCGTAGCAAAAAAAAATGGGGTTAAGGTAGAGGAATTTGCTATCGGGATGGGACCTAAACTATTTGGCAAAAAATACAAAGAAACTGTTTATTCTATTCGTGCATTGCCCCTCGGAGGGTTTTGCAAGATGTTAGGGGAAGATGATGCTTCTGAGGACGAGAGATCCTTTACTAATAAATCCGTAGGCGTTCGTATAGCAATCATAGCCGCCGGTCCTATTATGAATTTACTTTTAGCCCTAGGGATTACCATTTGGTTTTTGACTGTTAATGGTTATTCCACCACAATTGTTAGGGAGGTTTACCCTGATACACCAGCAGAAAGGGCGGATTTCCAATCGGGAGATAAGGTGATTTCAATCGATAATCAAAAAATTCATGTAAGGGAAGAAATGAACTTTATCATAAACGAGACAGAGGGTAGGCCTGTTGAAGTGATTATACTAAGGAATGGGGAAAAGATTAAAAAGACAGTCAGCCCCGCCTTAGACCCAAAATACAATCAATGGCTTCTAGGATTTAGCTTAGAGGAAGGTAGCGGGAATTTTGCCAGTACTATAAGGGAAGGATTTTGGCAGGTAGCCTTTCTTGTTAAACAAACAGTCATTGGGTTTGTTAGGATTATCACAGGACAAATAGGCAAAGATCAGGTAGCAGGTCCTATAGGGGTAATTGGTATTATTGGTGAAGCCTATGAAACCGGCTTAAAATCCAGTTTCTTTATAGCAGTTCAGTATGTTTTGTATGTTGCTTCCTTAATTAGTGCTAATTTAGGAGTTATGAACTTACTGCCAATTCCCGCCCTAGATGGTGGAAGATTAGTATTCCTCATTATCGAAGCAATAAGAGGAAAACCCATAGATGTTGAGAAAGAGGGTTTTATTCACTTTGCAGGATTTGTCTTATTAATGATATTGATGGTCTTTATTGTATATAATGATATTGTTAGAATGGTAGTCAGTTAAAAGATGGGTCATATACTTATTCTATTGGATGTAATGAGATACAGGGGGCCTTTCAATGGAGCAAAATGAAAACTGTCGTCATTTTATAAATGTATTTCCTAAGGTTCATATGGATGATTCTATTAAGGAAACGTTAAAAGAAGCGCAAATAAGTAATATTCGTATCATTAAAGAATCAAAGTCCATGGAGATATTCCTACTAACCGATACAATCATACATCAAGGGGTATTAGATGGTTTAGGATTTCAAATAAAAAACCAATTCCCCGGTATCAGTGATGTTTCCTTAAAGGCTAAGATTCCCATAGAAAAAAGCAACAAGATTTCAGATTTATCTCCCAAGAAGCTGTTGCATTTGTATTGGGATAATATCATTTACTCCATTTATAATCAAAATCCAATTTGCACTGGGATTTTAAAAGATTGTGAATGGAAACTCCAGCAAAACAATCTTATTATATCGGTTAATAATCACCAATTATTTTATTTGAAGAAAAAGGGCCTTGATAAACATATTAAGTCCATAATAAACAGTGGTTTAGGACTTAATATCGAAGTTCTTTTTAAGGAGGATAAAATATCAAAAGGTAAGAAAGAGGAATACGAAAAGAATTTATCCTCCCAAGAACAAGATATTATCCGTGAAATGGCAATGGCTCCTATATTGAAATTAGGTAAAAAGAGCGAGTCAGGTATCAATGAGTTAATAACTCCTCTTATCTTAGGGAAGGATATAACTGGTACCCCAATAAAAATCAAAGAAGTTTCTGAAGAATTAGGGGAAGTTATCATTGAAGGAGATATCATCTCAAGTGAGTATAGGGAAATCAAAAATAGCAAATATATAGTTGTTTTTGATATTACAGATTATGAGGATTCCGTTACAGTCAAAGCCTTTTTGAAAAAAGATGTCTTCGAAAATTCAGTCAAAGAAAGATTAAAAGTAAATGCGCATATTAAAATAAGGGGATTTGTACAGTTTGATACCTATTCTAGAGAATTTGTTGTTATGGCAAGGGATATTGTCGAAATTCCTTTAACAAAAATAAGAGTAGACAAGGCACATAAAAAAAGGGTAGAACTTCATACCCATACACAAATGAGCAGTATGGATGGGATAACATCTGTAGAGGCTTTGGTACAAAGGGCTGCAAAATGGGGGCATAGTGCCATCGCAATCACTGATCATGGAGTTGTCCAAGCCTATCCCGATGCTGCGGCTGCAGGAAAAAAATATGGAATCAAAATCATTTATGGCATGGAAGCTTATTTAGTAGATGATTTGAGGGCTATTGTATCATCTCCAAGGGGACAAACCTTAAACGATATTTTTACTGTATTTGACATTGAAACAACAGGCCTGCATGTAGGAAGGGATAAAATAACAGAAATAGGTGCTGTGAAAATTAAAAATGGGGAAATAGTCGATTACTACAATAGTTTTGTAAATCCCGAAATGCCTATACCGGAAAAAATACAAGAATTAACGAAAATCACCGATGAAATGGTAAAGGACTCCCTTACAGTAAAGGAAGTATTACCTCAATTTTTAGATTTTGTAGGAGATAGCATCCTTGTGGCCCATAATGCCAGTTTTGATATGGGGTTTATACGATATTTTGCTGATTTGTATGATACAACCGTTAATAATACTGTATTAGATACCCTAGAATTATCAAGGTTATTATTTCCAACATTAAAAAGACATAAATTAAATGCGGTTGCCGAGCATTTAAATATTTCACTGGAAAATCACCATAGGGCCGTGGATGATGCAAAAGCAACAGCGGAGATTTTAATAAGCTCCATGGAAATATTAACGGCACAAGGAATTAAAAATCTAAATGAAATCAATACTCTAGCCAGCGATACCATAGATATAAAGAAACTAAAGACATATCACGCAGTGATATTGGTTAAAAATCAAACAGGTTTAGTTAATTTATATAAATTGGTATCCCAATCCCATATTAATTATTTTCATAAAAGGCCTAGAATCTCTAAAAGTTTATACCTAAAACATAAAGAGGGTTTAATAATCGGTACTGCCTGTGAAGCAGGGGAATTATATAGGGCATTTCTTAATAAAAAAACAAAGGAAGAAATAGAGGAAATTGCTTCTTTTTATGATTATTTAGAAGTGCAGCCCCTAGGGAATAATCAATTTCTAATTGATAATGGAACCATAGAAAAAATAGAAGGATTAAGAGAGATTAATAAAAATATCGTTAGGTTAGGGGAGGAAATTAAAAAACCTGTAGTTGCTACCTGCGATGTTCACTTTCTAGACCCTAGGGATGAGGTCTTTAGAAGAATTATTATGGCAGGTCAGGGATTTTCCGATGCAGACAATCAGGCCCCCTTATACCTGCGTACAACGGATGAAATGCTCTTAGAATTTTCATACCTAGGCGAGGAAATTGCAAGACAAGTCGTAATAGATAATCCTAATAAGATTGAGCAGATGGTAGAAGAGATAAAACCTATTCCTGATGAAACATTCCCACCCAAAATAGATGGAGCAGAGGAAGAACTCACAAAGATTACTATGAAAAAGGCAAAGGATATATATGGGACTCCTTTACCCCCACCGGTACAGCAAAGATTAGATAGGGAGTTAGGCTCCATCATCAAAAATGGTTTTGCGGTTTTATATATCATTGCACAAAAATTGGTTTGGAGGTCCCTAGAAGACGGGTATCTAGTTGGTTCAAGGGGATCTGTAGGTTCCTCCTTCGTTGCCACCATGGCATCCATCACAGAGGTAAACCCACTTCCCCCTCACTACATTTGTCCAAAATGTAAGACCTCAGATTTCGATTCTGAAACTGTTAAATCCTTTGCAGGGGGCTCAGGATGTGATATGCCGGATAAAAATTGTCCGAATTGTGGTACAGTAATGAATAAGGACGGCCATGATATTCCTTTTGAAACTTTTCTAGGGTTTGATGGCGATAAGGAGCCGGATATTGATCTTAACTTCTCTGGGGATTATCAGCCTAGGGCCCATGCCTATACAGAGGAACTGTTCGGGGAAGGCCATGTGTTCAGGGCAGGAACCATAGGCACTTTAGCTGAAAAAACAGCCTATGGATTCGTAAGAAAATATTTAGAAGGAAAAAATATTATTGCTAGAAATGCAGAAATAAACCGTCTGATTAAAGGATGCACGGGAATAAAAAGGACAACAGGTCAGCATCCCGGAGGACTAATGGTTGTACCAAGGGACCATGAGATTTACGAATTTTGTCCTGTTCAAAGACCTGCTAATGACGTTAAGTCAACTACTACCACTACTCATTTTGATTATAACTCCATTAGCGGAAGGCTACTAAAATTAGATATACTAGGCCATGACGACCCCACGGTTATTAAAATGCTTGAAGATTTAACAGGGATCAATGCTACGGAAATCCTTTTAGATGATAAAAAAACTATTTCTTTATTTACCTCTACAAAGGCTTTAGGAATTACTCCTGAAGATATTAATAGCGAAGTAGGAACATTTGGTCTACCTGAATTTGGTACAAAATTTGTAAGGCAAATGTTGGTTGATACGAAGCCTAAGACCTTTGCGGAACTTATTCGTATCTCAGGATTGTCCCATGGAACGGATGTGTGGTTAAACAATGCCCAGGATTTGGTCCGAGAAGGCACTGCAACCCTTTCAGAGGTGATATCTACCCGAGATGATATTATGGTCTATTTGATTATTAAAGGGGTAGAGAAAAAGCTCTCATTTAAAATCATGGAAAAGGTAAGAAAAGGAAAAGGTCTTGATCCAGAAGATGAAGAAGCAATGAAAGCTTGTGGGGTTCCACAGTGGTACATTAGCTCTTGTAAAAAGATAAAATATATGTTTCCAAAGGCCCATGCGGCGGCATATGTTATGATGGCATTTAGAATAGCCTATTTTAAGGTGTATCATCCAGAAGCTTTTTATGCTACCTACTTTACAGTAAGGGCAGAGGATTTCGATTATACCTTAATGTGTAAGGGGCCGAATAGAGTAAAATCTATCATAAAAGAACTTGAGGAAAAAGGAAATGACCTTACTACAAAAGAAAAGGGAACGCTTACAGTTTTAGAGATTGTATTAGAAATGTACGCAAGGGGATTGACATTTACCTCCATTGATTTGTATCAATCCGATGCCCTAAAATTCAAAATAACAAAAGGAGGGCTTTTACCCCCTCTAAATGCACTGCAAGGTTTAGGTAATACAGCAGCATGTAGCATAGTTGAGGCAAGAAACCAAAAGGAGTTCTTATCTATTGAAGATTTAAGAGAAAGAACAAGGATAAGCAGAACGGTTATAGAAATTATGAAAGAAAATAATATGCTTTCAGGAATGCCCGAAACCAGTCAATTAAGCCTGTTTTAAATACTATAGACTTATCCTTGCATTTATTAACAGCTAATGCTATAATGATTGATAGTGGGTATTTTTAATATGAAGTTTGTCAAAAGAGTGGGTTTTCGCCCACTCTTTCTATTGTATTATGGCATTGGATAAACAAGATGCATAGTAAAGGGACTTTTTAAAAAGACTATAAAGAAAGAAGATGAATATGGGAGGATGAAAATATGTCAAAACAAAAGGTTGAACATATTGTACAATCTTACTTGGAACCAATTACGAAGGAGCATGGATTTGAATTGGTAGATTTAGAGTATGTGAAAGAAGGAACCAATTGGTACCTTAGGGTTTTTATTGATAAAGAAGGAGGAATCACAATCGATGATTGTGAAATCGTTTCAAAAGAACTAGAACAAATACTAGATGAAGAGGATCCTATAGATAATGCTTATATCTTAGAGGTAAGTTCACCAGGGTTAGATAGACCCCTTAAGAAAGAATCAGATTTTAAAAGGTTTAAGGGAGACATTGTAGATATTAAGCTTTACAAGGCCTTTAATAAAAAGAAGGAATACAGAGGTGAGTTGCAAGGATTAAAGGATAATATTGTAACTATCACAGATGAAGATAGTCATGAATTGAATTTTGACAGAGATGATATTGCTATGATTCGGTTGGCAATTTTATTTTAATTATAGATTATCATTGTTATATTGAGGAGGTAAAGAAGATGAGCGGCGACTTCATCGATGCATTAGAACAGTTAGCACAAGAAAAGGGGATTGATAAGGAACTTCTTATTGAAGCAATCGAAACATCCTTGGTATCAGCTTGTAAAAAGAATTTTGGTACTTCACAAAATGTTAAGGTGCTTATCAATCGAGAAAAGGGAGATGTGGCTGTTTATGCACAAAAAATAGTGGTCGAAGAGGTAGAAAATGATGCCTTGGAAATTTTGTTGGAAGACGCAAAAAAAATTAAGCCAGAGTATGAATTAGGTGATATTGTAGATATTGAGGTTACTCCGAAAAATTTTGGGAGGATAGCTGCCCAAGCAGCTAAACAAGTAGTGGTTCAAAGAATAAGAGAAGCCGAAAGAGAAATAATATACAATCAATACATTACCAAAGAAAAGGATATCATAACAGGGATTGTTCAAAGGAAAGAAAGAAAAAATGTTATGATTAACTTAGGAAAAACAGAAGCCATTCTTCCCCCTAACGAACAAATTATCGGAGAAGACTACGAATTTAATACACGGATCAAAATATATGTACTAGAAGTAAAACAAACCACAAAAGGACCACAAATATATGTATCAAGGACCCATCCTGAACTTGTTAAAAGGCTCTTTGAACAGGAGGTTCCTGAGGTATATGAAGGTATTGTCGAAATAAAGAGTATTTCAAGAGAGGCCGGTTCAAGAACTAAAATGGCAGTTTATTCTAAAAATCCTGAGGTGGATCCTGTAGGTTCCTGTGTGGGACAAAATGGACAAAGAGTAAATGTGATTGTCAATGAGCTCAGGGGAGAAAAAATAGATATCATTCAATGGGATGAAGATCCAAAAGCATATATTGCTGCTTCTTTAAGTCCTTCTAAAGTAATTAATGTAGTAGTTAACGAGGAAGAAAAAAGTGCTAAGGTCGTAGTACCGGATTATCAACTTTCCTTAGCCATTGGTAAAGAGGGGCAAAACGCAAGATTAGCCGCAAAATTAACAGGCTGGAGAATTGATATTAAAAGTGAATCCCAAGCTGAAAAAGCAGGGTTTATTGAAGAAACAGAAGAAAGTAAAAAAGAGCTTGAAACAAGCATAGAATAAACGAGGAGTGAGAGTATGAAAAAAAGAAAAATTCCTCTTAGAAAATGTACTGGCTGCCAAGAAATGAAAAACAAAAAAGAATTAATACGGATTGTAAGAAACAAAGAAGGAGAAATATCCCTAGATTATACGGGTAAAAAGCCGGGACGGGGGGCTTATATCTGCCCTAATGAAGAATGTTTATTAAAAGCACAAAAGATAAAAGGCTTAGAAAGATCTTTTAAGATAAATGTTCCAAATGAAATATATGAAACATTAAAAAGTGAGCTGAAAAATAATAATGAGTGATTCGATATTTTTTATGTTGGGACTATGTCAAAAAGCAAGAAAGCTCTTATCCGGAGAATACCAATGTGAGCAGGCAATAAAATCCGAGGAAGCAAAACTTGTTATTGTTGCGGAGGATGCATCGGCGAATACGAAAAAGTTATTTAAAGACAAATGTAATTATAGAAATATACCTTTATATGAATTTGGTACTAAAAAAAGATTGGGGAAGGCCATAGGTAAGGAAGAAAGAGCTTCTCTGGCTGTAACCGATAAAAACCTTTCATATAAAATAAGACAGTTACTAGATCATAAGGTTATATGAATATTTGGAGGTGGATTATTTGTCAAAAATCCGAGTATATGAAATTGCAAAACAGTTAAATATAAGTAGTAAAGAATTAATCAAACAGTTAAAAGAGTTCGGGATTGAAGTACATAGTCATATGGGAACCCTAAAAGGCGAGGAGGCGCAGCTCATTATTGACTTTTATACCAGCGAAGAAGACGAATTAGTAAAAGATAAACCAGCAAAAAAATCAAAAGAAGAACAAAATGATAAAGAAGAATTTGAAAAAGAGTCCAATGACTTAGCAGATAAAGAAAGTAAAAATGAAGAAAGTAATAAAAATAAACCTGCTGCAAAAGAGGATTCTACAGAAAGTAATTTAGAGGAAGAAACCTTAAAAGTGATTGAACTACCAAGCAAAATTACTGTGCAAGATTTTTCAGATAAGCTAAATCAATCCCCTACAGAGGTAATAAAAATATTGATATCAAAAGGTATCATGGCATCTATTAATCAAGAAATAGATTTTGAAATGGCTTCCCAAGTGGCAGAAGAATTTGATGTTTTGGTAGAGGAAGAAAAGGAAATAGATCTAGCAAAAGAACTTCTTAATGAGGAGCCAGATAATCCAGAAGATCTTACAGAAAGACCTCCTATAGTTGTTATAATGGGGCATGTTGACCACGGAAAAACTTCACTTTTGGATGCTATTAGACAAAGTAATGTAACTGCCAGGGAAGCAGGAGACATTACTCAGCACATAGGAGCTTCCATGGTTGAGATTGCAGGTAAAAAGATTACTTTCCTTGATACACCGGGTCATGAGGCATTTACTGCCATGAGAATGCGAGGAGCCCAGGTAACGGATATTGCCATATTGGTTGTAGCTTCAGACGATGGTGTAATGCCCCAAACGATAGAGGCCATTAATCACGCAAGGGCTGCAAACATCCAAATTATAGTAGCAATCAATAAAATGGATAAACCAGGAGCAAACCCCGACCGTGTTAAACAAGAATTGGCCGATCATGGACTTCTTGCAGAAGATTGGGGCGGTGATACAATCTGTGTACCTGTTTCAGCTCTCCAAAAAACCAACTTGGATACTTTACTAGAAATGGTTTTACTAGTAGCAGAAATGGGAGAGTTAAAGGCTAACCCTGATAAAAAAGCAAAAGGAACCATCGTTGAAGCAGAATTAGATAAAGGCAGAGGTCCCGTAGCAACTGTTCTTGTTCAAGGAGGCACCTTAGAAGTAGGGGATCCCATTGTTGCAGGGGCAGCTTTTGGAAGAATAAGAGCAATGATGGATGATAGAGGCCGTCGGGTTAAAAAAGCAGGACCTTCTACCCCAGTTGAAATTTTAGGTTTATCAGAGGTACCAACAGCAGGGGATATGTTTTATGTAACTGAAAATGATAAACAGGCAAGACAAATTGCAAATACCCTAGCTATCCATGATAGAGAGCAATCCCTAAGGGCAACTCCTAATAAGGTTTCCTTAGACGATTTATTTAGTCAAATACAATCCGGTAATGTTAAACAATTAAATATTGTAGTTAAAGCCGATGTTCAAGGTTCTGTAGAGGCAGTAAAACAGGGCCTAGAACGCCTATCTAATGAGGAAGTTAGAATCCATACAATTCATGGGGGCGTTGGGGCTATTACCGAATCTGACGTTATGCTGGCATCAGCTTCTAATGCAATCATCATTGGATTTAATGTTAGACCGGAAACAGGGGCAAAATCAGTAGCTGATAGTGAGAAGGTAGACATTAGGCTATATCGCGTTATCTATAATGCAATCGAAGATATTGAGGCAGCTATGAAAGGAATGCTCGATCCGGAATACAAGGAAAAGGTAATAGGTCATGCAGAAATTCGTCAGACATTTAAGGTATCGGGTATTGGCACCATCGGCGGTGCCTATGTTCAAGACGGTAAATTTACTAGGAATAGCAAAGTACGTATTGTTAGAAATGGTATTGTTATATATGAAGGGCAGCTTAGTTCCCTTAAGAGATTTAAAGATGATGTAAAAGAAGTTAACAGCGGGTATGAATGCGGTTTAACCTTTGAAAAGTTCAATGATATAAAAGAAGGAGACATAGCAGAGGCCTTTATTATGGAGGAAATCCCAAGGGCCTAAACAAATATTTGCCATAAGGGCGGAATGGTGGTTGAATATGTCGAAAAGTTCAAGAATGACAAGAATCAATGAAGAAATTAAAAAAGAAATAAGTGATATCATCCGTCAAGATTTAAAAGACCCAAGAATTAATCAGTTGATGGTAAGTGTTATCAATGTTGATACAACCAATGATTTAAAGCACTGTAAGGTTTACATCAGCGTCATGGGAGATAAGAATCAAAAAGAAGGAGTTTTGGAAGGACTAAAAAGCGCCGGGGGATTTATAAGGAGAGAGATTGCCAGAAGAATTAACTTAAGAAATACCCCGGAATTTATATTTAAACTGGATGATTCAATTGAATATGGTATACATCTTTCAAAGATATTAGATGATATAAACCAAGATGCAAAAGAGGATATCAAATAATGAAAAAGGATATCATAAAACAAATACAAAATCATAAGTACATAGCGATAGCAACCCACATAAATCCTGATGGGGATGCTATCGGCTCCTGTACTGCCTTGGCATTGGCTCTTTATAAAAACGGTAAAAAACCTATAATTCTTATCAATGAACGGCCTAAAAAATATGCTTTTTTATCTGGGGAAGAATTTATTTTTGAAGAATATCCTAGGGATATTCCCCTAGAGTTATTCATAGCCTTAGACTGTGGAGATAAAGAGCGGCTGGGGGATTATATATCCTACTTTGATAATGCCCCTATTTCAATTAATATTGACCATCATATAAGCAATCCCAAATATGGACATTATTATTATGTCGATTCCCAAGCATCTTCAACATCTGAAATGATATATGGGCTCATAAAAGATTGTGGCATTCCTTTTGATGGGACAATAGCACAATCTATTTATGCAGGCATAGCCTATGACACAGGAAACTTTAGACATAGCAGCACAACTTCCTCTACCCATAGGGTAATTTCGGATTTGCTACAATATGATTTTGACTTCACAAAAATTCTTGATAAATTATTTCATTTAAGGTCTTTAGCCTCTGCAAAATTATTAGGATATGCCCTAAATAAGATGGAGATTGCCTATAATAATGAAATTTGTATATGCACCTTAACCCGAAAAGAAATGGATGCCCTAGGCGCCGGTACAGATGACACAGAAGGAATCATTTCTTTCATGAAAAATATAGAAGGTGTAACGGTGGCTATCCTTATATACGAAAAGAAAGATAATGATATTAAGGTAAGCTTTCGTTCTTCAGGAGATAAGGATGTATGTAGTGTAGCGCAATTATTTAAAGGAGGCGGACATAAAAAGGCTTCCGGCTGCTCTTTAAGTATGCCTATTCATAAGGCTAAAGAAGAGGTATTCAATGTAGTATTAAAAGAATTATTTTAGGAGATATGAACTTGAATGGTATTTTAAATATTTACAAAGAAAAGGGATATACTTCCCATGATGTAGTAGCTGTAGCTAGAAAAATATTGAACCAAAAAAAAATAGGTCATACAGGAACTTTAGACCCTGAAGCAGAAGGGGTTTTGCCAATTTGTATAGGAAAGGCTACAAAAGCCGTAGAATATATAACTGACCAAAAAAAGATATATAGAGCAGTGGTTAAGCTTGGAACCACTACCACAACCGAAGACCATACAGGAGATATTATTACAAAAAAACCTGTGATTTTTAATGAAGAAGATATTAGGCAGGCAGTGGATACATTTGTAGGTGAACATGAACAAATTCCCCCCATGTATTCAGCTATTAAAGTAAATGGCAAGAAGCTATATGAATTGGCAAGACAGGGTAAAACCATCGAAAGAAAGCCACGGAAGATTACCATTTATAATATAGACATCCACGCCTTCATGCCCCCAGATCAAATTCAAATAGATGTAAAATGTTCTAAGGGTACTTATATTAGGACGCTTTGCGCGGATATCGGTGAAAAATTAGGGTTTGGAGCCCATATGAATGGTTTAATTAGAACAGAGGTAGGGATATTCAATATCCAAAACAGCATTAAATTAGGTGATTTGAAAGAATTAGTTTTAAAAGGAAAAGTTGATGGAGCAATGGTTAAGGTGGAAAAGTTGTTTGATACCTACCCTAAGATAAAAATCCAATCGACCGGTGAAAAGGCCTTAAAAAACGGAAACAAGCTTCATATTTCCTATGCAATGGAAAAGATAGAAAAAATCAATTCCAGTGAAATTTTTAAGGTATACGATTTTTCTAATCAATTTGTGGGGTTGTACAAAATCAAAGCTGAGGGGACGGAATATTACCTAAAACCATTGAAATTATTTTTGTAAGGGGCTTTATTATGAAATATATATCTAATGTAAATATATCTCAAAATCTACCTAGTGTCATAACCCTAGGAAATTTTGATGGAATTCATTTGGGGCATAGAAAACTTATTAATACTGTTAAAAAGGTAGGAGAGGATATGGGTTTACAATCCATCATTTTTTCATTTTATCCCCATCCACAAATTGTTTTAAATAAGGGTAATTTTCCGGGAATGATATTTTCTAGGAATGAGAAGAAAAAAAGATTGGAAGAAATAGGTATAGATACTTATATAGAACACCCTTTTACAAAAGAGTTTGCAAATATTTCACCTGAAGAATTTGTTGAGAAAATACTTATAAAAGAGCTAAATACAAAAATAATTGTTATAGGTACCAATAATAAATTCGGCAAAAAACAAAAAGGTGATATCCATTTCCTAAGGGAAAGGGAAAAACAATGGGGAATATCCGTTATCGAAATGACCCCCGTTTTATACGATAATGCCATAGTAAGCAGCACCCGAGTAAGGGAAGAATTACTAAAAGGAAATATTGAAAAGGTAAATGAATTATTAGAAGTTTCCTACAGTATAATCGGAAAAATAGTAAAAGGGAGAAATCTAGGGCATAAATTAGGATATCCCACAGCTAATATATTGCCGTATAAAGACAGGATATATCCTCCAGAGGGAGTATTTATAACTCGAACAAAATATAAGGCTAAAGTATATAATAGTGTAACCAATATTGGCTTTAATCCTACGGTAAATGGAAAAGTTAAAAATATTGAGACCCATATGATTGATTTTAATAAATCTATTTATGATGAAGAGATAGAAGTTGAGTTCCATAAATGGATTAGAAAAGAACAAAAGTTCTCAAATTTACAGGGGTTAATGAGCCAATTAAAATTAGATGTCAACGAAAGCAAGAGATATTTTGAGAATTGGTAAAATAGCCTCATTTTTAAAATGAAAAATAAAGTTTACAGAAAGACTATAAAGTGATATAATCACCTTTGTAGAATAACCTTTGCTCGGATTCAGGTATCTCCGACCTATTCTTAGCAAAAGGGGTTTATAAATTAAGGAGGATTTTATAATGGACAAATTGCAAAAGCAAGAAATTATTCAAAAACACGGAAGAACTGAAAACGATACAGGTTCTCCAGAAGTTCAGATTGCTATTCTTACAGAAAGAATTAATCATTTAACAGAACATTTAAAGTCTCACAAAAAGGACCACCATTCAAGAAGAGGACTTCTTAAGATGGTAGGGCAAAGAAGAGGTTTATTAAACTATCTTATGAAAAAGGATATTGAGAGATATCGTGCAATTATCTCTGAACTTGGCATAAGAAAATAATAAGAAAAGAAGCGGGATAATCCGCTTCTTTATTTTGCAATAAAAGTAACTAAAATATAAATTATCATAATTATTATAAATTATTTATCATAATTGGGATTTACATGGTATAATATGAATAATTAAATTCTATAATTGTAAATCTATACATAAGACTAATTTAGAAGGGAGAAACACACTATATGTCTAGAACATTTTCAACAGACTTAGCTGGACGCAAACTCGTAGTTGAAATAGGCAAAGTAGCAGAATTGGCTAATGGTGCTGCCATTGTAAGATATGGAGATACAGTAGTTTTAGTTACGGCGACAGCTTCAGATAAACCAAGAGAAGGAATAGACTTTTTTCCATTAAGCGTTGATTACGAAGAGCGGTTATATGCAGTTGGTAAGATTCCTGGAGGATTTATAAAAAGAGAAGGGAAGCCAACAGAAAAAGCAATACTTACTTCAAGGGTTATTGACCGTCCGATTAGGCCGTTATTCCCTAAAGATTATCGTAATGATGTTTCGGTTGTATCTACGGTTCTCTCCGTAGACCAAGATTGTAGCCCAGAAATAGCTGCGATGATAGGATCTTCCATTGTACTTTCTATATCTGACATTCCGTTTTTTGGACCTACAGGCTCTGTTAATGTGGGTTATGTAGATGGGGAAATAGTAATCAATCCTACCTCGGAACAAAGGGAAGTGAGCACTCTTTCTTTAACGGTGTCTTCTACAAAGGATAAGGTAATGATGATAGAAGCAGGGGCAGATGAAATCGAGGATAGTATTATGTTAGAGGCAATCTTTAGGGGTCATGAAGAAAACCAAAAGATTGTAAAATTCATAGAAGAAATCCAAGCAGAATGTGGAAAGCCAAAACATGATTACGAAAAGCACGAAATTCCCCAAGAAATATACAATGCAGTTAAGGCTTTAGTAAGTGGGGAAGAAATGGAAGCAGCTGTTTTCACCGATGATAAGCAACAAAGGGACGAGCAGATGAAAGCCCTTACAGAAAAAGTTATGGCGTATTTTATGGAAAACAACCCTGAATACGAACCTTATATCAATGAAGCAATATATAAATACGAAAAAGAAACAGTTAGAAAGATGATTTTAAAAGATAATAAACGTCCTGATGGAAGGTCACTAGAAGAAATTAGATCCCTTTCAGCAGAGGTAGATATCCTTCCAAGAACCCATGGTTCTGCTATATTCAAAAGAGGACAAACTCAGGTTTTAACCGTAACAACCCTAGGAGCTATGGGAGATGTACAAATATTAGATGGTCTAGATGCCCTAGAAGATACCAAACGGTACATGCATCATTATAATTTTCCATCCTATTCTGTAGGAGAAACAAGACCTTCAAGAGGCCCAGGAAGACGAGAAATCGGTCATGGGGCTTTGGCAGAAAGGGCACTTCTTCCTGTTATCCCTAGTGAAGAGGAATTTCCCTATGCTATCCGTCTGGTTTCAGAAGTATTAAGCTCTAACGGCTCCACTTCCCAAGCCAGTGTATGTGGTAGCACATTGTCTTTGATGGCGGCAGGGGTACCGATTAAAGCTCCTGTAGCAGGGATTTCTGTAGGCCTTATAACGGGGGAAAGTGACGATGATTTTGTACTTCTTACCGATATACAAGGGCTTGAAGACTTTTTTGGAGACATGGACTTTAAAGTTGCCGGGACCCATAAAGGAATTACTGCAATACAAATGGATATGAAAATCCAAGGACTAACAAAAGAAATCATAGAACAATCATTACAACAAACCAAAAGAGCAAGGGCATACATCCTAGACGAAGTTATGTTAAGGGCTATTCCTGAACCTAGAAAATCCTTGTCCTCCTATGCTCCGCAGATTGTTAGAACCAATGTGGACCCTGAAAAAATCAGTGAAATTATTGGGCCTAGGGGAAAAACTATTAATAAGATTATTGATGAAACAGGGGTAAAAATCGATATCGAAGATGATGGACGCATATTCATATGCGGTGTAGATTCCGAAAGGGTAAAAAAAGCTCTATCCATTATAGAAGGTATTACAAAAGAAATTGAACCGGGGGAAATATACCTTGGTAAGGTAGTTAAAATTATGAACTTTGGTGCATTTGTTGAGGTTGCACCAGGAAAAGAAGGCTTGGTTCATATATCAAAGTTAGCCCATGAACATGTTAAAAATGTTGAAGATGTTGTTCATGTGGGAGATGAAATACTAGTTAAAGTAACAGATATAGATAAGCAAGGAAGGATTAACTTATCTAGAAAAGACACCCTTCCAAAACCTGAAAAGGAAGAAACCAAAGAACAAACCAAAGAATAAACATAAACCCAGAGGTTTATGTTTTCTTGTATTATTCTTTATTTTTCATAAAAGAGGTTATAATAAATCAATAGAATTGTAATTAAAAAGGAGAACCCCATGTTTGAGCTTAAAAAATTACCCAATGGTGTTACCATCGTAGCAGAAAAACTGCCCTTTGTTCGTTCGATTGCTTTTGGACTTTGGGTTGGCAATGGCTCCCGCCATGAGGAAAACTATGAAAATGGCATTTCTCATTTTATCGAACATATGATGTTTAAGGGCACAAAAGACAGAACCTCAAAGGAAATTGCAGATGAAATGGATTCCATTGGAGGGCAACTTAATGCCTATACAACTAAGGAATACACCTGTTATTATTTTAGATCCTTAGATAATCATTTTAACCAAGCTTTAGATATACTTACAGATATGTTTTTTAATTCTCATTTTGAGGATAAGGAAATTAAAAAAGAAAAAGGGGTTATACTAGAAGAAATCAATATGTATGAAGACTCTGCAGAAGAATTGGTTCATGATTTAATGCAGGAAGCCGTATGGCCTAATAATCCCTTAGGGAAACCCATCCTCGGAACTCATAAAACTATAGAAAACTTTGATAATGAGAGATTGATATCCTTCTATAAGAAAAGATATCGTCCGGAAAACACAGTAATAGCAGTGGCAGGGAATTTTAATTACGAGGAAATGATAAATACAATAGAAGAAAAATTTAGCCATTGGACCTTTGGGGATAAGGAGGATAATCCTCTTATGACCCCAAAATACATCCCAAAAATAATAAGCAAATCAAAGGATATAGAACAAGTACACCTATGCTTAAGTTTTCCTGGTATCCCTTCAGACTCAAAATTCGTATATAGCCTAATTATATTAAATACCATATTAGGAGGGGGAATGAGTTCAAGGCTTTTCCAAAAAATTAGGGAAGATAGGGGTATGGCTTACTCCATCTACTCCTATCCTACTAATTATAAAGATACGGGGCTGTTTACCATCTATGCTGGGATGAATCCTCTGCAAACTTTAGAGGCAATCGAACTAATTATGAAAGAAATAGAAGCAATCAAAAAAGAGCAAATATCTATAGAAGATCTAATAAGGACAAAGGAACAATTAAAAAGTAGTTATATTATGGGACTGGAAAGTACTAGCAGTAGGATGTCTAGCATAGGAAAATCTCAACTACTATTAAATAGGATTAATACACCGGATGAAATTATTCGAAGGGTGGATGAAGTCACCATGGAAAAAAATCATCATGTTATAGAGAGAGTATTTGATTTTTCTCAAATTAGCTTATCTTTAGTGGGAAAAATAGAACATGTGGATATTAAGGAGATTAAAAAAATATGTCTGATGCATTAAAAATAAAAATAAAAAGGTTGGAGGGAGCAGAAGATATCCCACTGCCCCACTATATGACAAGGGAATCTGCAGGGATGGATCTTTATGCCAATATAGAAAAAGAAATAACCTTAAAAAAAGGAGCCATTAAGCTAATTCCAACAGGAATTTGTATTCAACTTCCTAGGGGGTACGAAGCCCAAATTCGACCTAGAAGTGGATTGGCGTACAAATACGGGATAGGTATTGTAAATAGTCCAGGAACAATAGATGCAGATTACAGGGGAGAAATCAAAATTATCATGATTAACTTTGGCGAGGATGATTTTGTCATAAAAAGAGGGGATAGGATAGCCCAAATGGTTATTAATAAAATCGAACAAATAAAATGGACCCTTGTGGAAGAATTGGAGGATTCAGAGAGAAGCTCCGGGGGTTTTGGACACACAGGATATTAAAAGCCGTATGAACTTTATGTTCATACGGCTTTTAATATCTGGGGAATCCTATTGCTTCCTATGGACTAGCACCAAATACAGTAGCTATTACATAAACTATACTATCGATATCCCCTAAGGATAAATAAAAAATTTGTAAGGTTTTGGCAGGAGGGATTGGATTGAACCTTAAAAGGCTTAAAATTGCCATTATTGGAGGAGACCTACGGCAAATAAAATTAATCAATCTTTTAATAGAAGAAGGAATGGAAGTCCGGGTATTTGGATTAAATGGAATTGATTTTAAGGATAATGTACTCGTTTTTGACACCCTTCATCAAGCACTTGCGGGAGCAGATATGATTATTGGACCTATTCCTTGTTCTTCTGACAATACCACATTATTTTCTAAATATCAGGATTCACCCATAAACTTGGAAAATGTTTTCAAACATATTCCCAAGGGCAAGCTTTTTATGGCAGGAATGATTACTCCTGAAATACAAAAAATCGCAAGATCTTATGACTTTAAAATAGTTGATTTATTAAAAAGAGAAGAATTGTCGATTTTAAATGCCATACCTACAGCAGAAGGAGCCATCCAATGTGCTATGGAAAATAGCGAGATTACAATCCATGGCAGTAGAAGTCTGATACTGGGTTTTGGGAGATGTGGTAAAATACTAGCTCATATACTAAAAGGTATTGGTGCTAATCTCACAGTGGAGGCCAGGAAAGCCGAAGATTTAGCCTATATCAAAAGCTATGGATATCAACCAATGGACCTTAGTCGTTTGGAGGAATTTATAGGTGAATTTGATTTTATTTTTAACACAATTCCTTCTAAGATTTTGGACTTAGAAATGCTTAAAAAAATGAAAAAGGATGTTTTAATAATTGATTTAGCCTCAAAGCCTGGGGGAGTAGATTATGACGGTGCAAAAGAGCTGGGATTAAAGGCTATCCTTGCTTTAGGTTTACCGGGCAAAGTGGCACCGAAAACAGCAGCATTAATTATTCGCGATACCATATTTAACATATATAGCGAGATGGGGGTAGTTAAATGAGTAGTTTAAAAAATGTAAAGATTGGATTTGCATTATGCGGGTCCTACTGTACCTATGCTAAAGTGATACCAGAAATAGAAAATTTAGTTCAGGCAGGGGCGGAAGTGTTTCCGATTATGTCATATAATTCCTATCAAACGGATACAAGATTTGGTGCGGCTAAGGACCATATAGATAGAATTGAAAAAATAACAGGAAAAAGTATAATTAAAACAATTACAGAAGCAGAGCCTTTAGGTCCTGATAATATAGTTGATATATTGATTGTTGCCCCATGTACAGGAAACACCTTGGCAAAACTTGCCAATGCCATAACCGACACCCCTGTATTAATGGCAGCTAAGGCAATTCTTAGAAATAACAAGCCTGTTGTATTGGCTGTAGCTACCAATGATGGCCTAGGGGCTAATATAAGAAATATCGGAATTCTTATGAATAGTAAAAAGATATATTTTGTTCCTATGGGTCAGGATAATTATAAAAAAAAGCCAAACTCTATAGTGGCAGATATGCATTTGATATCAAAATCAATAATAAAAGCCTTGAAAGGCGAACAAATCCAGCCGGTGATTATTGATATGAATAAGTGATAGGTATTTCTATTTGCATCTGAGGTAAAGAATATGGCATAATATTTTTGAATGAACTCCTCTTAAACGACCCATACTAAAAATAAACATTATATTATTAAAGAGGAGAAATTTTATGAACAATGAAACCATACCCAAGGAATGCAATAAGGAACAAGACCCTGTAACTGAATCCATAAAAGAATTTGGTCAGATGCCTTTACCAAAAGATAATGATAGAAATAAACAAAGGATTCACTGTCTCACTATTATAGGTCAAATTGAAGGGCATATCGCCCTACCGCCTCAAAACAAAACAACAAAGTATGAGCATGTGATTCCACAATTGGTGGCAATAAGGGATAATGATGAAATTGACGGGGTAATTTTGGTACTAAACACCGTTGGTGGAGATGTGGAAGCAGGGCTTGCCATTGCAGAGATGATTGCCTCCTTGGGGAAACCAACGGTATCTTTAGTGCTGGGCGGAGGACATTCCATTGGGGTTCCCCTGGCAGTATCCGCAAAATATTCTTTTATAGCCTCCAGTGCCACTATGACCATTCATCCTGTTCGTATGAGTGGTACGGTTATAGGAGTCCCCCAAACCTTTGAATATTTCGATAAAATGCAAGAAAGGATTGTTGATTTTGTTTCGCGAAAATCAAAAATTTCTCAACAGCGTTTTAAAGAACTCATGCTTGATACCGGGAAGCTGGCAAAGGACGTTGGGACAATCGTCATAGGGGAAGAAGCTGTAAAAGAAAAGCTAATTGATGAGGTGGGTGGATTGGATGATGCCTTAAAAAAACTATATGCCTTAATTGAAGAAGACAAAAAATCCAAGGAGGATAAAAAGTGATTTACTCTATCATACCTAATGAGGTCATCTTTAGTGTTTTAAAAAGCGATGAAAGTTTTAAACTTGAAGAAGTAGAATACAGAGGATGCTTATTGCAAATTGCTGTAGATAGGGATAAAGGAGCAAGTATACAAAGAATCATATCCACAGATCCAAGAGATTATCTAAATCAGGAATTACAACCGGGCACTATCTTTTCTATGGAAAAAATCAACAGATTCTGAACAAAAATATAAAATCATATTACAAAAACATTTAAACAGTGTTATAATTGTGTTAAACGTGTTAGCAAAAGCTAGCACTTTTTATTTAAAAAGGGGAAGGACAAATATGAAAAGAAAGACAAGCAGCAGTACTAAAAAAAACATTAAAAAACCTATAAGCAAAGTAAAATCTCCTAGGGGACCATTGTCCCAAGAAATCCAAGGGATATTTATTTTTGCCATAGCACTTATTTTTGGAGTGGGTATATATACTAAACAGGGTGGATTAATCGGAAGATGGATTCATCACTTTTTTATGGGGATTATGGGTATTGCCGCCTATGGATTACCTATACTTATTTCCATAGCAGGGATGCTTATGCTTCTTAAGAAAATGAACAATTATACTAGGATTAAAATGGCTATGAGTTTTGCTTTATTGGTTTTGGTATCTACATTTGTCCACAGTATGAATTTAGCTTCATATTCCATAGTGGGGATAAATTTGTGGGAGAAAATAAAGTATTTTTACGGCAGAGGTAATTGGAATAATGGGGGAGTAATAGGTGCTGCATTAGGCAATTTTTTACTAAAGATAATTGGCATATATGGTACTTATATTTTAATTATCACCCTTTTTATCATAATATTTATTTTATTAACTGGTAGATCCTTCGTAGAAGGGATTATTTTAATTTCAAAATTGCTTGCAAAACAAATATGCAAGATAAAAAATCTAATACATAGCTATCAAAAGGTTCAAGAAGACAGAAGTTTAAAAAGGAAAGAAAAGCACAAAATCAAAGAAGAAAATAAAAACATATCCAGGGAAGAAAATACACCGCAAGATGAACATGTACATATAGAAGCTACTAGGGATACAGTAGAAAAAGATAAGGAAATAAAAGTATTGGATTTTGCCCAAAAACAAGAACATCAAAAAAGCAATAAGGAACCTATAAAAAAAGAAACAAAACAAAATCCAGATGTCGAAAAATCCATGGATAATATTTCTTCTGGAAATAGTCCAATAAATTATAAATTTCCTTCTATTGGTTTGTTACAACTAAACGAAAGCACTGTAACATCTAATTCTAAGAAGATGATGCTAGATAATGCCAAAAAGTTAGAAAAAACCTTATCTAGTTTTGGGGTAAATGCAAAGGTGCTACAGATTAGTAGGGGACCTGCTGTAACAAGATACGAATTGCAGCCCAGTCAGGGAGTAAAGGTAAGCAAGATTGTAAATTTAGCAGATGATATCGCCCTTAACTTAGCTGCGGCAGGAATAAGGATAGAAGCCCCAATACCCGGGAAAGCCGCTGTGGGGATAGAGGTGCCTAATAAGGAAGCACAGTCCGTATTTTTAAGAGAAGTGATTGAAGGGGATGAATTTGACAAGTTCCCATCTAAACTGGCTTTTGCCCTAGGAAAGGATATTGCCGGTAATTCTGTAGTGACAGATATTGCTAGGATGCCCCATTTGCTTATTGCAGGGGCAACCGGTTCAGGTAAGAGTGTATGTATTAATACCTTAATTACAAGTATTCTCTATAAGGCTAACCCTAATGAAGTAAAGTTATTAATGATTGACCCTAAGGTGGTTGAATTAAGTGTATATAATGGAATACCCCATCTTATGATTCCTGTTGTCACAGATCCTAAAAAAGCAGCAGGGGCCCTTAACTGGGCAGTACAGGAAATGACTAATCGCTATAAACTTTTTGCAGAAAATAATGTTAGGGATATTAAGGGTTATAATAATATGAAAAAAGATCAGACAGAAGAAGATAACGTGGAAACAATGCCCCAGATGGTGATAATCATTGATGAATTGGCGGATTTAATGATGAGCGCCCCGGGAGATGTTGAGGATGCTATTTGCCGTTTAGCACAAATGGCAAGGGCAGCAGGCATACATCTGGTGATTGCTACCCAAAGGCCTTCAGTTGATGTAATCACAGGGGTTATTAAGGCAAATATTCCTTCAAGACTTGCTTTTGCGGTTTCCTCAGGAACGGATTCTAGGACTATCTTAGATATGGTGGGGGCAGAGAAGCTCCTAGGAAAAGGTGATATGCTATTTTACCCCGTAGGAGCTTCAAAACCTGTAAGGATTCAGGGGGCGTTTATTTCTGATAAAGAAGTAGAAAGTATAGTAGAAAGTATTAAAACTACTGGAAGTGCAGAATATGATGAGGATGTACTTGAAAAAATAACATCCTCCGGCAGTCTACCCTCAGAGGGAGAGGCGGTGGATGAATTTTTAGACCAGGCAATTGAAATGGTCATCGATAAAGAAAAGGCATCTATTTCTATGCTTCAAAGATACCTAAGAATCGGATTTAATAGGGCAGCAAGGATAATGGAAGAAATGGAGCAAAGAAATATTGTAGGTCCCGATGAGGGAAGCAAACCAAGAAAAGTCCTTATTAGCAAGGAAGAATTTGAACAAATAAAATTAGACACTGGACAAAAAGCATCTAATTTGTAATACTGTAAACAGCATTTGCAAATGAAACATTTTAAAGTTTTGAGGGAGGATAACAAATGAAAAGTGATATTGAAATTGCACAGGAAGCAGCCATAAAACCTATTACTGAAATTGCTTCAAACCTTAACATCAATACGGATGATTTAGAACTATATGGAAAATACAAAGCGAAGTTATCCAATACCCTATGGGAAAAGGTAGGAAACAATAAGGATGGGAAATTAGTTTTAGTAACCGCAATTAATCCTACTCCGGCTGGAGAAGGAAAGACCACCATATCTGTCGGTCTCGGACAAGCCCTTTGTAGACTAAATAAAAAGGCTATTGTGGCTCTTCGAGAACCTTCCCTAGGGCCTTGTATGGGAGTCAAAGGGGGAGCAGCTGGGGGTGGATATGCCCAGGTGGTTCCTATGGAAGACATCAACCTTCATTTTACAGGGGATATCCATGCTATTTCAACAGCCCATAATTTGCTTTCGGCAGTTATAGATAATCATATTCAACAGGGCAACGAACTGCAAATTGATCCAAGACAAATCCTTTGGAAAAGAGTCATAGATATGAATGACAGAGCTTTAAGAAATATAGTAGTGGGCTTAGGGGGCAGGGCCCATGGAATGCCTAGGGAAGACGGATATATGATTACAGTGGCCTCAGAAGTCATGGCGATACTTTGTCTTTCCAAGGATTTAGAAGATTTAAAAGAAAGACTGGGGAAAATTATTGTAGCCTATAATTTTAATAAGGATCCAATAACCCCTAATGATTTGGGAGTAAATGGGGCAATGGCAGCCCTGCTTAAGGATGCCCTAAAGCCTAATTTAGTTCAAACTTTAGAAAACACCCCTGTTATTATGCATGGAGGTCCGTTTGCAAATATTGCCCATGGATGCAATAGCATTAGGGCAACTCAATTGGCCTTAAAACTTTCTGATATTGTAGTAACAGAAGCAGGTTTTGGAGCAGATTTAGGAGCAGAAAAGTTTTTGGACATTAAATGTCGTTTGGGGGGATTAAAACCAGATGCAGTGGTATTGGTAGCTACCATCAGGGCCTTAAAGTATAATGGGGGAATTGCCAAGGACCAACTAAGTATAGAAAATTTAGGGGCCCTTCAAAAAGGCTTTGTAAACCTTGAAAAACATATAGAAAACATAAATCAATATAAGACCCCTATTGTAGTGACCCTTAATGCCTTTTCTACAGATACGGATGAAGAGATTGCCTATGTTAAAGAAAAATGTGAAGCCATGGGATGTTCTTTTGCTATTTCTAAAGTATGGGAAAAAGGAGGGGAAGGTGGATTGGAACTGGCACATCAAGTCATCGATACCCTAGAAAACAAACCTTCAAATTTCCAAGTCCTATATGATGCCCATGATACTATAACAGAAAAAATAGAAACCATAGCAAAGAAAATATACGGGGCAAAGGGAGTTGTATTTACCCCTAAGGCAAGGGCAGATATGAAACAAATCGAGGATATGAATTTGGATAAGATGCCCATATGCATTGCCAAAACACAATACTCCCTATCGGATAACCCCGCCTTACTTGGACGGCCGAAAGATTTTGAAGTTACCGTTAGGGAATTGAAATTATCTGCTGGGGCTGGATTTATCGTTGCTTTAACCGGAGAAATCATGACAATGCCAGGGCTTCCTAAAAAACCAGCAGCAATGAATATAGATATTAATAGCAATGGACAAATTACAGGATTATTCTAGGAGGATTTTATGGATACGATTTTAATAGATGGGAAAAAAATAGCACAGGATATAAAAGATGAACTAAAAACGGAAGTCGAAGCCCTTAAACAAAGAGGAATAACCCCAGGATTAGCCGTTGTATTGGTTGGGGAAAATCCTGCCTCTAAGGTCTATGTAAACAATAAAAAAAAGGCCTGTGAATACATAGGAGTCCGTTCATTTTCCTATGAGCTTCCAAAAGAAACAACGGAAGAAGAGCTATTAAAACTTATAGATGTACTCAATCACACAAAAGAGGTAAACGGTATATTAGTTCAGCTTCCCCTGCCCCAACATATAGATGAAAATAAGGTTCTTTTATCCATTGACCCTAAAAAGGATGTAGATTGTTTCCATCCTATAAACGTAGGATTGATTACAATAGGGGAATTAGATGGATTTTTACCTTGCACCCCTGCAGGAATCATAGAATTAATCAAAAGAACCCAAATTGAAATTGAAGGAAAAAAATGTGTCATAGTAGGTAGGAGCAATATCGTTGGAAAGCCTGTGGCTTTGCTATTACTAAGCAATAATGGAACAGTAGAAATCTGTCACTCACGCACAAAGGATTTGGCTAAGGTATGTAAAAGTGCCGATATCCTCGTGGCAGCTATAGGCAAACCTAACTTTATCACCGCTGATATGGTTAAGGAAGGTGCCATACTCATAGATGTCGGGATTAACCGTTTAGAAAATGGCAAATTATGTGGTGATATAGATTTTGAAAACTGTAAACAAAAGGCAACAGCCATCACTCCAGTTCCCGGAGGAGTAGGGCCTATGACCATTGCTATGTTAATGAAAAATTGTGTAAAGGCAGCATTGTAGATTGTGTGAATAGCTAGGAAGGGGATTATTTTGTCAATTAGAATAGCATTTGTTTCCTTAGGTTGTGACAAAAATTTAGTAGACAGTGAAGTAATGCTTGCTCTATTACAAAAGGCGGGTTTTATTTTAATACCTGATGAAGATCAAGCAGAAGTACTAGTGGTTAATACCTGTTGTTTTATACAGGATGCCAAAGAAGAAAGCATTGAGAATATATTAGAAATGGCAGAGTATAAAAAACATGGCAATTGTAGGGCACTTATTGTAACCGGTTGTATGGCAGAGCGCTACAAGGAGGAAATACTATTAGAAATCCCCGAAGTAGATGCTGTAGTTGGAACCACAAGTTACGAAAATATTGTAGAAGTAGTGCAAGAGGTTATACAGGGGAAAAAGGTCCAAAGATTTAAGCCCATAGATGCCAAGCTTAATGAAGATAATGAAAGAATAATAAGTACAGGGGGGTACTTTGCATACCTTAAGATTGCAGAGGGCTGCAATAATAAATGTACATATTGTATTATTCCAAAGCTTAGGGGTTCTTATAGAAGCCGTTCCATAGAAAGTTTGCTTAAGGAAGCAAAAACCCTAGCCCATCAAGGGGTAAAAGAACTTATATTAGTTGCCCAAGACACCACTAGATATGGATGTGATTTATATGGGAAAAAAAGGCTTCCACAACTTTTGACCAAACTATGTGAAATTGAAGGACTGGAATGGATTCGACTTTTATACTGCTACCCCGAGGAAATAACCGATGAACTTATAGAAGTGATTGCAAGGGAAAAAAAGATATGTAAATACTTAGATATGCCAATACAACATGCCAATAACTCTGTTTTAAAAAGAATGGGAAGAAAAAGCAATAAGGAAGAACTAATTGAACTTATCAATAAAATGAGGAAAAAGATTCCAGAAATTTGTCTTAGAACAACTCTAATACTTGGATTTCCAGGGGAAACCAAGGAAGAGTACGATGATTTGGTGGACTTTGTAAATAGGGTGAAATTTGATCGTTTAGGTGTTTTTTCTTACTCAAAAGAAGAAGGTACCGCAGCTGCCAAAATGAGTGGACAGATTTCGAATAATGTTAAAGAGTCTAGAAAAAATAACATTATGCAAATACAAGAAAATATTTGTGCAGAAAAATCTAGGGCATTTATAGGAAAAACTTTAGATGTCATTATAGAAGGAAAGCTTCCTAAAGAGAATATATATTGTGGGAGAACCTATAGGGATTCTCCAGAAATAGATGGAATGGTATTTATTCAAACCGATAAAGAAATTTTATCCGGAGAGTTTATTAAAGTAATTGTAACCAAAGCCCAAGAATATGATTTAATAGGGGAGATAATTAATGAACCTAGCAAATAAAATAACCTTTTTAAGAATAGGTATGATTCCTATATTTTTAATCATACTTTTAACTGACTGGATTGGGGACCCCAAGAGAAGAATAATTGCACTCATTATATTTATCCTAGCATCTCTTACAGATATGCTAGATGGATATATTGCAAGATCTAGAAATCAAATTACGACCCTAGGTAAGTTCATGGATCCCTTAGCAGACAAACTTCTTGTGACCTCAGCATTAATAAGTCTAGTTGAATTAGGAGATTTGCCTGCATGGATTGTCACTATCATATTAAGCCGTGAATTTATTATCACGGGCTTTAGGATAGTGGCAGCTTCAGAGGGTATAGTCATTGCCGCTAGTTGGTGGGGCAAAATAAAAACTATATCCCAGATGCTTATGATAATCATCATCTTATTAAATATTCCTAGCCTATACTTATTAGAAATAATTTTAACCTGGTTGGCGGTTGCTTTTACAATCATATCTGGGGTGGACTATATAGTAAAAAACAAGCAAGTTTTTCGTAATTAAAAGGATTCAGTGAAATAAATGTCGAATTTATTTAATAAGAAACATTTTTAGTCTTGAATTTTACTGCGTATTACGAAGGGGGGACCATTATGAAGCTAACTTTTTTAGGAGCAGCTCAAACTGTCACCGGTTCTTGTTATTTGATGGAGGCAAACGGTAAAAATGTTTTGATTGATTGTGGAATGTTTCAAGGCCATGATAAAGAAGAAGATATAAACTTTGAACAATTTCCTTTTGCTCCAGGTTCAATTGACTATGTATTTTTAACCCATGCCCATATTGACCATAGTGGGAGAATACCTAAGCTTTGTAAGGATGGTTTTCATGGGGAGATAATATCTACCAAAGCCACCGCTGATTTATGTGCAATCATGCTTCCAGATAGCGGGTATATTCAAGAGTCAGAAGTAGAATGGAAAAACAGAAAAAGACAAAGGGCAGGTAAGCCACTTTTAGAGCCATTGTATACTTATCAGGATGCCATAGATTCTATTCAATATTTTACGCCGGTTAAATATCATGAAGAATTACATTTAGAGGGAAATATAACCATAAGGTTTTCTGATGCGGGGCATATTTTAGGTTCAGCTATTTTGGAAATATGGGTCCGAGAAGATGAAAACGAAACAAAAATAGTATGCACGGGGGACTTAGGGAATCAGGATATTCCTTTATTAAAAAATCCGGAGATTATTGAAAGTGCCGATTATTTGATTATAGAATCTACTTATGGAAATAGGCTTCATAAGGAACATGAAAACAAAGTAAGAAAGCTACTTAACATCATTGAGGATACTATCAAAAAAGGCGGTAATGTCATTATTCCCTCATTTGCCGTTGGACGTACCCAAGAAATCATTTACGAACTTCATAAATATAGAAAACTATATAAAGAGGATATGGAGTTTTTAACCCATGTTCCCGTATATGTGGATAGCCCCTTGGCAATTTCAGCGACAGAAGTATTTAGAAAGAATTTGGATTGTTATGATGAAGAGGCAAGGGCCTATGTTGAAAACGGGGATAATCCTTTAGATTTTCCCAATTTAAGTTTTTCAAGAACCCCGGAAGAATCAAAACTTCTTAATGAAAAAAAGGAACCGGTTATTATTATATCGGCCAGTGGAATGTGTGAAGCAGGCAGAATTAAGCATCATTTAAAACATAATCTTTGGAGGGAAAATAGTGCAATCTTATTTGTGGGGTATCAGGCACCGGGAACCTTAGGAAGAAGAATATTAGATGGGGTAAATAAGGTAAAGATATTAGGAGAGGATATCTCTATTAAAGCAAGGATAGAAAGTATAGATGGGTATTCAGGCCATGCAGATCAACAAGGGCTCATTAACTGGGTCGGTCGTTTTAAAAAAATGCCTAAAAAGGTGTTCATAACCCACGGGGAGCTAGAAGCTCAAAAAGTTTTTGCAAAACTACTTAAAACCCATTTTAACCTAGAGACGATTATCCCCGGACGAGGAGACAATTATGAATTAACGGCTACTCGCATTATCACCCATAAACCAGTTAAAAAGCTTAAAGATAATTTCATCCGCTTACAACTATTGGCTCAAATCGATATTCTCTCAGAAGAGATTTACTTCTTAACTAAGACTTTGAACCAAGAAATATTAAATGGCAAGGAAGATGCAGAAATACAAATCATTCAGGATAAAATAGAAGAAGTCCATCATTCTATTAAGAGAATTAATCAAATTCTACAAGGGTCATTATAAAAACAGCAGAGCATTCTGCTGTTTTTAATTTGTCATAAAATCTATAAAATGAGTTCCTAAATGAATTAATTTGGTTTTATTATTTTGTATTAGGTCATATTCTATATAAATGTATTTTTTATCCGAATCATAAGAGTCCATAAATACAGGGAGACCAATATTATCCGAGATTATCGGTAAAAACAGACCTGTTTTTTTGATATAGCAGGTGGAGCGTTTAGCAGGCTCTCGTTTTTCCCTAGGGATAATACTACCTAGGGATTTATGAACAGCTTCATCCTGCTCGGGTAAATAATAATATTCTTTGTAGTTGGGGAAAAAGTGATACAAAGTGCCCCTAAAAGTATGTACATTAAAATCAATCACGGGGCTCTTACTAGTTAAAGAACAGTGCCAGCCTTTATCTTTTATAATATGGGAGAGGGGGGAGGGTTTTAGAACCTTTAATGAAAATAAAAGTGCTTTGTTTTTTAAGTTTATGGAGACAATATCATTATAAAAAGAAACTGTGCTCAATTTTTTAATATATTCCATAATGTCATAGATTCTTAGGATTTTAAGCAATCCATAAATATCCTCTTCATTATGAGTAAGCAAATTGTTTAAAAGATTATCCTTAGGGCTATGGCAGTATCTCTTGTACTGGCTAATTAATTCTCTACCATCGTAAATATCTTTCCTATTTATATTTAGAAACCTTTCAATTGTTTTTAATCTACAATTATCTAAATTTAAGGTATTTTTATATGGCCGGATATATTTTAGGATGTCTATGGTTTTCATGTTTTTTAAGGGATTTGGGATTTTTGCGATACGAGCCTTTTTTTCTAGATAAGGGATATCAAATGTATCCCCATTAAAATGAATTATATGGCTAAATGAAGAAGCAAGCTTAAAAAAGCCATCGATGACATCATTTTCTTCATCGGGATTTTCAGCAAAAAACTGATTCAAAATCCAGTGATTGTTTTTGAAATAGGCACAGCCAATAAGAAATACCTTAGAGTGCTCAGCTGAAAAGCCAGTGGTTTCTATATCGAAAAAGAGAAGTTCTTTTTTATTATATTTTGAAAAAAATAATTACATGCATCATAAAATCGAAATTCTTTGACTAATTTATACATTTTAAGGCTCCTTATAAAATATATGTATATATAATACAAACGAATTTATAAATATGCAAGAATTTAATTTTGCCAAATGATAACAAAAGCAAAACTATCGAAAATTATTCTTGAAATTGCAAGAGTTTAGTTATATAATTTCATATATAAATTGATATAAAAATATAACAAATCATATTTTTGTAAAATTATAAGGAGGAAGATTATGAATACGACAAAAAAATTAATGACATTATTACTTGCAGGGAGTCTTATGGTTTCTTCCCTTGTAGGCTGTGGAAACCAAGGGGGTAAATCAGCGGATTCAGATGAAATAAAGATTGGAGGTATAGCACCTCTAACAGGGAACGTGGCTGTTTATGGAGTTGCAGCAGATAGAGGGGCAAAATTAGCAATAGAGGAAATTAATGCAGCAGGAGGTATCTTAAATAAGCAAATTAAATATATAGTTTATGACGATAAAGGAGATACCACAGAAGCAGTTAATGCTTATAAAAAGTTAACCAGTAATGATAAAGTAGATGCAATCTTTGGTGCGGTGACCAGTAAGCCAACTCTATCGGTAACACCATTGGCTGCAAAGGATAATATCCCAATGATTTCTCCTACAGCTACCGCTTTAGAGGTAACTGAAGCAGGACCTAATATTTTCCGTGCTTGTTTTATAGATCCATATCAAGGGGAAATTATGGCTAAGTTTGCAGTAGAGGATTTGAAGGCAGGAAAAGCAGCAGTTGTGTATAACACAGCAGATGACTATTCAGTAGGAGTTGCAGAAGCTTTTAAAGCTGCCTTTGAAGCAAATGGAGCAGAAATTGTAAGCTACGAAGGATATAATGGGGATGACAAAGATTTTAAGGCAGTTCTTACAAATGTAAAAGCTAAGGATCCGGAAGTATTATTTATTCCTGATTATTACAACACCGTAGGACTTATTGCACAACAGGCAAGGGAAGTAGGAATCAGCGCAGCTTTACTTGGCGCGGATGGTTGGGATGGAGTAATAGGAGTAAATGCCGAAGCAGTAGAAGGGGCATACTTTTGTAATCACTACTCAACCGATGATACAGCTTCACAGGTTCAAGATTTCTTGACAGCATACAAAGAAAAATATGATGAAGACCCTGTGAGTTTTGCGGCATTAGGTTATGATGCTATAAAAATTTTAGCAGCAGCTATAGAAAAGGCAGGGTCCACCGATAAAAAAGCAGTTGCAGAGGCTTTAAGCGAAACTAATATTACTTCTGTTACTGGAACAGTTACCTTTGACGAAAATAGAAACCCTGTTAAAGAAGTATCCATCATAAAGATAGAAGATGGTAAGAATAGATTATTTACAAAGATGAGCCTTTAATCACAAAGGGAGAAGAAATTCTCCCTTTCTCTACATTTTTAAAACATTTAACAAAAGGAGGGCAGAAGATGGAATTCTTAACTAAATTTTTACAACAACTCATCAACGGGATTCATATAGGAAGTATATATGCCCTGATTGCTTTGGGATATACTATGGTATATGGTATCGTTAAACTAATCAATTTTGCCCATGGGGATATCATTATGATGGGGGCATTTATTGCCTTTGTATCCATTACAGGATTTGGAATGCCTTTATGGGCAGTTCTTATTATTTCTGTTTTATTTTGCTTGGTATCTGGGATTTTGATTGAAAAGATTGCATATAAACCTCTTAGAGGCGCACCAAGGATATCTGCTCTTATTACAGCTATAGGGGTAAGTTTGTTTTTGGAAAATCTATTCTTTAAAATTTTTGGCGCAAACCCAAGACCTTTTCCAACATTATTTAATCCTGAACCTATTTTCATTGGTTCCCTTAGAATCAGTAGAATTACTGCTGTTACCATAGTTATATCCTTGGTTTTAATGGTGGTGTTGGACTTTTTTGTTAGAAAAACGAAAACAGGGAAGGCCATGAGAGCAGTTTCAGAGGACCAAGGGGCAGCACAATTAATGGGGATTAATGTAAACACTACTATCTCTATTACTTTTGCCATAGGTTCGGCCCTAGGAGCTATCGGAGGCATTCTATACAGTGCAGCATATCCATTAATCGAACCCTTTATGGGAATGATGCCAGGGCTTAAAGCCTTCGTTGCTGCTGTATTAGGAGGAATAGGAATTATCCCGGGGGCTATGCTTGGGGGTTTTATCATGGGAATTGCAGAAAGTTTTACAAAGGGATATATATCCAGTCAACTGGCGGATGCCGTGGTATTTGGAATCTTAATTATTGTATTAAGTATAAAACCTTCAGGGATATTTGGCAAAAATATTAAAGAGAAAGTGTAGGTGAGCAGAATGGGTAATAAGTGGAAATCCTATATCATTAATTTGTCCCTAATCATCTCTATTTACGTTATTTTAATTCTGCTCATGCAGGCAGGTATTGTTAATAGCTATTATGAAGGTATTCTAATAGGTATATGCATTAATATTGTTTTGGCAACCAGCTTAAACCTGGCTACGGGATATTTGGGACAGCTGGCTTTAGGACATGCAGGATTTATGGCAATTGGTGCCTATGCGGCGGCAATTACCACTTCTATGATGAATTTACCGGGTTTACTGCAACTTGTAGTATCTATTTTAATTGGAGGAATATTAGCAGGGATTTTCGGGATCCTTATAGGGATTCCGGCACTTCGTCTTAAAGGAGATTATCTTGCTATAATTACCCTAGGTTTTGGCGAAATCATCAGAGTTATTATATTAAATTTGAATATTACCGGTGGGGCAAGAGGGCTTAAGGGAATTTTGCCTCTTACTACTTTTAGCTCGGCTTTTTGGGTTGCTGTTTTGGTTGTAGCTATTATTTACACCTTGATTAATTCAAGACATGGTAGGGCAATTATCTCAATTCGTGAGGACGAAATTGCAGCTGAGGCCATGGGGGTTCCTACTACGTTTTATAAAATACTTGCATTTTCCATTGCTGCATTTTTCGCAGGAATTGGTGGGGGATTATTTGCCCACTTTAATAATGTATTAGGGGCAGAAAACTTTAAATTTATGTACTCAATCGAAATCCTTATTATTGTTGTATTAGGAGGAATGGGCAGCCTTACAGGGTCCATAGTAGCAGCTATTATCCTTACAGTATTACCTCAGTTATTACTGGATTTTGCCGATTGGCGTATGTTGATTTATTCAGTTTTGCTTATTATTATGATGATTTTTAAACCAGAAGGACTTTTGGGTAAAAGGGAGTTTTCTATTAGCCGGTTCCTGCAAAAAAGAAAAAATAATCTAAAAGTTACTCCTAACAGTAATGAAAGGAGTGAGTAATATGGCTTTACTAGAAACTAAAGACCTAGGGATTACCTTTGGCGGGTTAAGAGCTGTTGGAAATTTTAGCATTCATATAGAAGATAGGCAATTAATGGGACTTATTGGTCCAAATGGGGCAGGAAAAACAACTATTTTTAACCTATTAACAGGAGTGTATCATCCTACAGAGGGTGTTATCAATTTAAATGGTGAAAACATCGTAGGGAAAAAAACCTATGAAATTGTTCAAAGGGGCATAGCACGGACATTCCAAAACATAAGATTGTTTAAGGACTTATCAGTTATGGATAATGTTAAAATAGCATTTCATCATAAAATGAAACACTCCATTGCATCAGGAATATTAAGAATGCCTTCTTATTGGAAGGAAGAAAAGGAAGTCCATGAAAAAGCCTTGGAACTTCTATCCCTTTTTGATATGGAAAAGAGTGCAAATATAACAGCAAAAAACCTTCCCTATGGCCAGCAAAGAAAATTAGAAATTGCTAGGGCCCTAGCAGCAGACCCTAAACTACTGTTGCTAGATGAACCTGCAGCAGGGATGAATCCTCAAGAAACAAAGGAACTGATGGAAACAATTCATTTTATCAGAAATAAGTTTAATATCGCTATACTTCTTATTGAACATGATATGGGTCTAGTTATGGGAATCTGTGAAAAAATAGTTGTTATCGATTATGGGATGATTATTGCAACAGGGACTCCTTTGGAAATCCAAAAGAACAAAAAAGTAATCGGCGCCTACTTAGGTGAATAGGAGGGCTGTAAATGCTACAAATAAAAAATATTAATGTGTATTATGGGGCAATCCATGCCATTAAAAATATAAGCTTTAAAGTTAAAGATGGGGAAATAGTGACTCTAATAGGAGCTAATGGGGCAGGAAAGACTACGATACTTCATACTGTTTCCGGGCTTATGAGAGCTAGAAGTGGAGAAATATCCTTTTTAAATGAACGAATTGATGCTATAGATGCCCATAAATTATTACCGATGGGAATGGCCCATGTACCAGAGGGTAGAAGGGTTTTTGCCCAAATGACCGTCCAGGAAAATCTAGAAATGGGGGCATTTATACGAAAAGATAAAAGTGGCATAGAAGAAAGTTTTGAGATGGTATTTAATAAATTCCCAAGATTAAAGGAAAGAAGAAAGCAGTTAGCAGGAACGTTAAGTGGAGGGGAACAGCAGATGCTTGCCATAGGAAGGGCATTAATGTCTAAACCTGAACTTCTACTAATGGATGAACCTTCCATGGGACTTGCACCAATTCTTGTTCAGGAAATTTTTAATATTATAAAGGAAATCAATTCTACAGGGACAACCATCTTACTGGTTGAGCAAAATGCAAATATAGCATTATCCATAGCCCATAGGGCATATGTGTTAGAAACTGGCAAAGTTGTTCTAGAAGGTAATGCAAGAGAACTCCTAGGCAATGAAGAGGTTAAAAAAGCATATCTAGGATCATAAAAAAAGAAGGCGGTGCCTTCTTTTTTTAGTCTTTTTTACTAACGGATAAAACATTGTATCCCCGATTTTTTAATGTATTTAATAAATCGTCAACATAAGTGGTATTTAATCTGATGATTATTTCACTTCTTTCATTTTCTATATCAAAATTGGTTACATGGTGGATGTTGATGCCATATTCTTTAATAACACTGGAAATATCAGCCAGAGTACCTAGTTCATCTTTTACTTCAAGGGAGATTCTAGTTCCATGATCATTGGCACCAAGAAACTCGATGAACGCATCTAATATATCTGTTCGGGTAATAATGCCAACTAGTTCACCCTTATCATCTACAACGGGAAGAGAGCCTATATTATTACCACGAAGCAAAACAGCAGCTTCTTCAATAAGCATATCAGGAGATGCGGTGAATAAACCTGTAAGCATTATATCTTTTACCTTAGTTTTTGATAAAAGGTAGTTAAGTTCAAAGATGCTAAGGGAAGTGGTCTTAGAGGGACTTACTTCCTTAAGGATATGTTCTGTAACTAATCCTTTTAGCTGTTTGCCTTCAATAACAGGAAGCTGTGAATAGCCATGTTCCATAATTAAGTTAAAGGCAGTAGTGATGGATGCGTCTGGAGATACGGTAATGACATTGGTATTCATTCTATTTTTAACATACATAATCTACACCTCCATAATATATTTTCTGTCCTTATTATATCATATAGATATATATTTCACACTTATAAAATTTAATTATTCATAGAGACGATGTGAAATCATCTAGGAAGGTTCCTTTAAATACTAAACAGTCATAAAATTATAGCATAAAGTATACATAAATAAATTATAGTAAATCATTAATTTATGTATAGATTAAGTAGATTTAAGTTATCCTAATAGAAATTTAATTTTAAGGAGAGATTAACTTGAAACATAAACATTTAGAAGAATTAAAAGAAAAATATAAGGATGGGTTTAGATGCATTCGTACCGAAAATATTGATAATGAGATGAATATTTATCTTAAAAACTTTTATACAGAAGAAATAGATACTATGAAATGCAGCCACCCCGATGAAATAGAAAAATTAAACTCATTTATTGATTCGATGACGGAAACTGAATAAATATTTTAAACAAAAATAGCTAGACTATAAACCCATATATGGTATAATATGTATATTACTATTTAAGGGGGAAAACTATGTATGCACAAATGAAAGAAAGTAAAGTTGCAAATTGCACCATAAGTAGAAATGATAAAATGATAATCCCTAGGATACGGGAAAGAATCGAACACCTAGAAAGAAGAATGCATACGGATTGGTATGATCCTATCCAACTCTATAATGATATTATTAATCTCAAAAAAATCATCGATAATTTAATAGAAAAAGAAGAAATTAAAAGGGAGGATATTCCCAATGAATATACTCAAATTATAAAACTCCTTAATATGGTTCGATAAAGCGGCGCAGCCGCTTTTTTTAATCATAAGAATAAAATAACTCACCTAGGGCATAATTAAGATAACTAAATTGGTAAAGGGTGGTTAATATGGCTAAATTAGAAGGAGTTTCTTCTGTGCATATTGCTAGAAAGTATTTCATTTACATAGCTCTAGAAAATTTATTGGATATGATTTTGACCTTATATGCCACTATAAATGGGCATGGTGTAGAAATAAATCCCCTATTATCCTCTATAGTGCAAGACCCTTTTTTATTTGTAATGATTAAAGGGGTTATTCCTACTTTGTTATTGATTTTCGTTTTTTTAAGATTATCTGCTTCAAACCCAGAACTTATCAGGAAAAGCATCCGATATCTCAAGCTATGTTTCTGTTGGTATCTGATGGTACTTAGTACCCACATTGTCTGGATTTCATTTTTACTCTAGATTCATAATATAGTATAATAAGGTTTTGGAATGCCAAGGCCTTATTTTTATTTTGTTTTGCGGGCATTTTATATGTCGTAATTCATAGTAAATTACTTGCAAATAATTAGGGTATTATGTACAATTATAATGTTTAGATAAGAATAGGGAGGATTAAAATAGATGAGTAAAAGACCGACACCATGTATTATGACAACTGAAGAAGCCATGAGACAGGAAGAAATCATCAAGCAAATAAGAATGAAAAACGATGCCGAAAAGTCGAGGGATGCTAAACAAAAATATTACCATATATCCACCTTTGGTTGTCAAATGAATGCCCATGATTCAGAAAAATTAGAGGGTATGTTGGAACAAATGGGCTATGAAAAAATTGAAAAAGAAACAGATGCAGATTTTATCCTATATAATACCTGTTGCGTAAGGGAAAATGCCGAACAGAAGGTTTATGGGAAACTGGGCTTTTTAAAGCATCACAAACAAACAAAAAAGGATGTTGTCATCGCCATATGCGGATGTATGATGCAGCAAGAATCTGTTCTTAATGCCATAAGGAAAAAGTATAGGCATGTGGACATCATTTTTGGAACATTTAATCTATATAAAATGCCGGAGCTATTTCAAACTTATCTAGAAACTAAAGAAACGGTTATCGATATTTGGAAAGAACATAAAGAAATCGTTGAGGACTTACCTAGCGTTAGAAAATACAAATTTAAGGCTAGTGTAAATATTATGTATGGCTGTAATAATTTTTGTACCTATTGTATTGTACCCTATGTAAGGGGAAGAGAAAGAAGTAGGGAACCACAAGATATTATAAATGAGATTAGAGATTTAGTGGCTGATGGCGTAAAAGAAATTATGCTATTGGGGCAAAATGTAAATTCCTACGGTAAGACCTTAAACAAAAAAATGACCTTTGCACAGCTTATTAGAAAAATAAATGAAATAGAAGGATTAAGACGGATTCGTTTTATGACATCACATCCTAAGGATCTTTCCGATGAGCTAATAGAGGCCATGAAAGAATGCGATAAGGTATGTAATAGCCTTCATCTTCCTTTTCAAGCAGGAAGCAGCCAAATCCTTAAAAAAATGAATAGAAGATATTCCAAAGAACAATACTTAAACTTAGCTAAGAAAATACAAGAAGCCATTCCCGGTATTTCCTTAACAACAGATATTATAGTGGGCTTTCCCGGAGAAACAGAAGAAGACTTTCTAGATACCTTAGATATCGTTCAGAAAATAGGGTTTAATGGGGCATATACATTTTTATACTCCAAACGTACGGGAACCCCTGCAGCTACGATGGATGAACAGGTGCCTGATGAAATAGCCCAAGAAAGATTTAATGCCCTTCAAAAAGCCCTAAAACCAATTATCGCCGAAAAGACCCAATCCATGATTGGTAAGATGGTGGAAATATTAGTAGAAGAACCAAGTAAAAGCGATAAAAACTTCCTTACCGGACGAACAAATGATGGGTATTTGGTTCATTTTGAAGGGGATAGGACCCTTATTGGAGAGTTCGTTAAGGTAGCGATTATCTATGCTAAAACATTTTATCTAGTCGGAAAATTAGACTGATTAAGGTTGTATTTTTATAAAATGACAGCCAAGGAGGGAAGGACTTTGGCATTAACGCCTATGATGCAGCAGTATTTTGATATAAAAGAAAATTGCAAGGACTGTCTTTTGTTTTTTCGTCTTGGGGATTTTTACGAAATGTTTTTTGAAGATGCCTTGATTGCATCAAAAGCCCTCGAGATTACCTTAACAGGGAGAGACTGTGGATTACCGGAAAGGGCCCCTATGTGCGGGGTTCCCTACCACTCTGCAGAGGCTTATATTAATAGATTAATAGAAAAAGGCTATAAAGTAGCAATTTGTGAGCAAGTAGAAAATCCAAAAGAAGCAAAGGGAATCGTAAAAAGAGAAATCATAAGAATCATCACACCAGGAACACAAATAGATACCAAGGCCCTAGATGAAGGGCGAAATAACTTTTTATTAAGTATTTTTATGGGCTCTTTAGGGTATGGGCTAGGGGTTGTAGATATTACAACAGGGGAATTTCAAGTAACCGAGATTATGGAGTTACCCCACACCAAGAGACTTTTAGATGAGATTGCAAAATACAATCCTGCAGAAATAATATGCAATAAGGATTTTGCGCTCCAAAAAGAGATATTAGTGGAAATCGAAAATAGGTACAATACATATATAAACGAGCATAATGAATGGAGCTTTGAATACGAAACTGCCTATAAGATGCTTTGCCAGCATTTTTATGTCCATAATCTCGATGGTTTGGGTTTGAAAGAATTCACATTGGGAATCAGTGCTTGCGGGGCCCTGCTTCAATATTTAGGAGAGACCCAAAAAATAAGTTTGGCCCATGTTAATGAAATTACCCCGTATTATACCGATGCCTATATGAGGCTAGACCTTTCTACTAGAAGAAATCTAGAATTAACAGAAACCCTAAGGGAAAAGACAAGAAAAGGGTCACTGCTTTGGGTTTTAGATAAAACAAAAACAGCTATGGGGGCAAGGCTTTTAAGAAAATGGTTAGAGCAGCCCCTTATAGATGTTCATGAAATAAACAAACGGCTAGATGGGGTAGGGGAATTTAAAGATAAGCCCATCCCTAGGGAAGAAATAAGAGAGCTCTTAATGGTGCTTTACCATAGGGATTTATAATTCTAAAAAAATTGGCATGGTCGGTTTCAATATCGGCTATGCCGTTTTACTTTCTTTATTAGGAATATCTATTGCACCAATGCAGTTATAGTATATCC
>JAAYQR010000008.1 GCA_012519205.1 Candidatus Epulonipiscium sp.
GAAATATGGTTCTTAGAAAAGTTATCGATGACATGGAAGAAGAATTAAAGGTTTTTCATAAGTCGGTACGGCAACAAGGGTTTATGCAGACATTAGGAGAGATGATTTGCGAATTTCAGCAATATGATGTTACTCCGGAGGCTTTGCTGGGAAAAATAGAAACAATAAAAGATAGACCTATGTTAGAATCTAAAATAAGAGATTTATATTTGATTTTTAGCGGCTTTAAAAACTATATAAAGGAAAAGTATATAACTACAGAAGAAACTTTAGATATCCTAACATCTAAGATAGAGTCATCAACGATTTTAGAAAAAGCGCTTATTTGGATAGATGGATTTTATGGCTTTACTCCTCAGCAATATAGGATATTATATGGACTTCTTAAAAAGGTAGAAAAAATTAGCATCTCCTTAACTCTAGATCCTAGCGTAGATTTGTATTCTTCCTGTGATGAATCGGACCCTTTTTGTGAAAGTAGGAGGACTTTTGATAAATTTAATAAAATGATGGCTTTATACGGTGTAAAATTAGAGCCACCGATAAGTTTAAATAGCAAAGAAATGAGTTTTAATAAAAATGAGGAACTTTCTCATTTGGAAAGAGAGTATTTTAATTATCCCTGCATACCCTATGAAAAAGAAACAAAGTATATAAAACTTTATACGGCTTCAAATCCCCATACTGAGATAGAATATATAGCTCATTCTATCTTAAATCTTGTAAAAGATAGGGGATATCGTTATAGAGATATAGCAGTTGTAACAGGGAACATTTCTAGTTATCAAAAGATTATAGAAAGCACTTTTAAAGAATATAAAATACCATATTTTATTGATGAAAAAAAGGATATTCTAACCCACCCCTTAGTTGAACTTATAAGGGCTTCCCTAGAAATAGTTATTAGTAATTGGTCTTATGAAAGTATCTTTAGGTATCTTAAAACTAGGTTCGTAGGAATAGATGAAGAGGATATAGATCTTTTAGAAAATTATGTATTGGCATATGGAATAAGGGGAATCAATAGATGGATTAAGGAAGATTGGACCCAAAAAAACTTAGACGAATTGGAAGATATCATTGAAAAAGAATATGAAGAAAAGTTAATAAGTTCGATTAATAGGACAAGAATAAAGGTATCTGAGCCACTGATTAAATTTTATAAGAAACTAAGGGAAAAGAATCCACTTTCCATAGCAGATATAACAATAGCACTTTATGAGTTATTAGAAGACTTGGAAATTAGTAAGAGGCTTTCTGAACATATTAACCGTTTTATAGAGGAAAACAAACTAATATTAGCAAAACAAAATCAGCAGATTTGGGATCTAATTATAGAACTTTTTGATAAAATGGTAGAAATATTAGGAGATGAAGAAATCACCTTAAAGCAGTATGCAAAGATATTAGATGCAGGACTTGAACAGTGTAAAATGGGGCTTATTCCCCCTGCTCTAGATCAAGTGGTTGTTGCAGATTTAGAGCGTTCGAGGCTTCCAAATATTAAATCATTATTTGTAATAGGCATAAATGATGGTATGATTCCCTCTACGACTGGGGAGTTGGGATTATTTTCCGATGAGGAAAGAATAACTATGAATAATTTGGGAGTAGAATTAGCCCCTGATGGCAGAAGGATGGCTTTTGAGGAGCAATTTCTTATTTATCTAGGTCTTACAAAACCCGAGGAATATCTATATATGAGCTTTTCTATAGGAGATGAGGAGGGTAAGGCAATAAGACCTTCTATACTTATTCCTAGACTTAAAAAGCTTTTCCCATGTATATCTTGCGATAGCGATTTTACAGACTTAAGAGAGGAAAGGCTTATTTCATCTCCTATACCGACATTTCATCATCTAGGGAATGTTCTAAGGGATATTTTGGAGACAGGAGAATTTCCTGATATATGGAAGGATGTATTAAGCTGGTATCTTACTGAAGATGAATGGGCAGATAAAACAAAGATTACGATAAAAGGACTGTTTCACACAAACCAAGAAAACTATATGGAAAGGGAAAGTGTAAAAAAACTTTACAATGATAAAATATACTCTAGTGTATCAAGACTTGAAAAATTTGCGGCTTGCCCCTTTGGATATTTTGTGGAGTATGGTTTAAAAGCAAAGGAAAGAAAAATTTATAAATTGGGCCTTCCTGATATCGGAAGACTTTTTCATAAGGTTTTAGATGATTTTTCTAGAAAGTTAAAGGAAAAAGAAATACCTTGGAGAGAACTGGATAGGACTTTAGGAGATAGGATAATTGAAGAAAGTATTGATGATTTAGCACCTAGATTAAGCGGCGAAATACTTTTAAGTTCTGCAAGGAATAAATATTTAATAAGAAGACTAAAGAGAATTACAAAAAGAGCAGTCTGGGCACTAACAGAACATATAAAAAGAGGGAATTTTGAACCGGCAGAATTCGAAATAGGATTTGGTGAGGATTACAAACTCCCCCCAATAGTAATTAAACTTGATACAGGGGAAAAGATTATTTTGACAGGAAGAATCGATAGGGTTGATATATTAGATAAAGATAATAAAATTTATGTAAAGGTTATAGATTATAAATCTGGAAATAAAGCTTTTAATCTTGCAGATGTATTTTATGGCATACAGCTTCAGCTTCTTCTTTACCTAGATGCATTCCTAGAAAGTGGACAAGAGGTATATAATAAAGAACTTTTTCCTGCAGGGGCATTTTACTTTAAAATCGATGATCCTTTAATTCGTTCAGCTAAAGAAATGCCTAATGAAGAATTAGAAAGGCTTCTTCTTAAAAACCTAAAACTCTCAGGAATTGCCTTGGGAGATATAGACATTATAAAAGAAATGGATACTGAGCTAGAGAGATTTTCAGAGATACTTCCAGTAGAGGTTACAAGAAGCGGGATAGGAAGACGTTCTTCTACGGCAACTATGGAGGAGTTTAACAATCTAAGAGAATACGTTAGAAATATCGTAACAGAAATAGGGAAAGAAATTTTAAAAGGGAATGTAAAAATAAGCCCCTATAAAAGCAAACAGAATACTTCTTGTGATTATTGCCTTTATAAATCCGTCTGTCAATTTGATATGCTTTTAGAAGATAATAAATATAGGGTATTAAAAAACCTAAATAAAGATGAGATATGGAAAGAATTAAAGCGAGACTAAATAAAATGGGCGGTAGCAGTTTCCATACTGCATCGTTAGGGAGGATTTTATGATTGAAAAGTGCTTTTACACCGATTCGTATTTAACTAAATGGGATACCAAAATAAACGAAATAATTCAAAGAGATGATAAATTCCTAATTACCTTGGAAAAAAGCTATTTTTATCCCGGAGGAGGAGGACAACCCTCTGATAGAGGTACCATAGATGATATAAAGGTATTGGATGTTCTTGAAGAAGGAAATAAAATCTATCATGTGCTGAACAAGCTTCCGAATGAAAAAAAGGTACTCTGTAAAATAGATTTTAAGAGGCGTTTTTCTAATATGCAACAGCATACCGGAGAACATATTTTAGCAGCAACCTTTTATAAACTCTATCAGGGAGTAAGTAATGCTTTTCACATGGGTGAGGAGTACGTATCCATAGATATAAGCCTTCCGGAAGTGACTTTGGATATGCTTAGAAAGGTAGAAGATGAAGTAAATCAAATAATATATACAGATGTAGAAGTAAAAACCTATATGGTAGATTTAGAAAAATCAAAAAGTATTCCGTTAAGGAAACAGCCAAAGGTATCTGAGGATTTAAGAATTGTAGAAATAGAAGGGGTGGATTTTTGCCCCTGTTGTGGGACCCATGTGAATAGAACAGGGGAAGTTGGGATACTTAAAATATTAAAGACCGAAAAATCTAAGGGAGCAACTAGGATTTATTTTCAATGTGGTAGAAAAGCCCTAGAAGACTATCGCAAAAAACATGAAGTTATTTCTGATTTGAATGAAAGATTTTCAGCCAATGAGAACACTCTTATTGAAAAAGTGAATAAATATGTGGAAGACTTTAGGAAGTTAGAATTAGAGATAAAAGAGTTGAAACAGGAAATATCCCTAAAAGAAGCAAAGGGATTAGTAAAGGAAGCTCAGGGCCCTGTAGTGTACGGGTGTTACGAAAATAAAAAAATAGATGAAATAATGTTTATTGCAAAGCAAGTTTTCCTAAAGGGTCAATACATCTTTATAGGAATATCTCTAGAATCCAAAAAGATATTTATATCCCATAATACAGATTTAATTATACATTGTGGAAATCTCCTTAAAGAGGAAATAAAAACTTTTAATGCAAAAGGAGGAGGTAGCCCAACTCAGGCGCAAGGTAGTTTCGAAAACACGGCAGAATTACTAAAATGTGGAGATAACTTGCGTCGTATGTGTAGAGAAATGGAAGATATACAGTAAATGTAAAAAAACTATTTCCGTCACTCTTAGTGTTTTTATGCTGCTTATAAAACTTACCCTAGAAAGGATACATACCATGAAAAACCTTGTCTTAATTGGTATGCCTGGAGCAGGCAAAAGTACCATAGGAGTATTGCTTTCAAAGGCCATAAATATGCCCTTTATAGATACAGATCTTATAATTCAGCAAAACCAAAATAAATTACTTCAAGAGATTATAGAAGAACAAGGGATAGATATCTTTCTTTCCATAGAGGAAAAAGCTATCCTCCAACTTAAATCAAAAGGAAACATTATAGCTACGGGAGGCAGCGTTGTTCTTAGTGAAAAAGGAATCAAGCATTTAAAGGACAATGGCATAGTCATATACCTAAAGCTCCCCTACAGGGAAGTGGAACATAGAATCCACAATATTACCACAAGGGGGATTGTTATGAAAAAAGGAAAGACCCTTCTTCAAATTTATGATGAAAGGGTACCCCTATATGAAAAATATGCCGATAAAACCCTTATATGTATGGGTAAAAATATGGAACAGATTGTAGAAGAACTTAGGGATTTATGGGTGGAAAGTCATTCTAATCTATGAGGAGGAAGTCATATGCAGTGGACCAAACAGCAGCAGGATGCTATAGATACTAGGGGTTGTGATTTACTAGTTGCAGCAGCAGCTGGATCAGGGAAAACTGCCGTGCTGGTAGAACGGATTATAAAAATAATAACAAATACTAAAAATCCTGTAGACATCGATAAACTCTTAGTTGTTACATTTACCAATGCGGCTGCCGCTGAAATGAGGGAAAGGTTAGGAGAAACCATATCCAAGAGGTTGGAGGAGGAACCTAATAATACACATCTTCAAAAACAACTTACCCTTCTTAACAGAGCATCTATATCTACAATTCATTCTTTTTGTTTAGAAGTGATAAAAAGTAACTTTCATATATTGGATTTAGACCCTTCCTTTAGAATAGCTGATGAGGCAGAAATTATTCTTTTGAAAACCGATATTATGGAAGAACTCTTTGAAGACTTATATGAAAAGGGGGATGAAGGGTTTTATTCTTTAGTGGAAAGCTATGGAGGACAAAAGGAAGATACTAGGCTTCAAGAAATGATTTTAAACATTCATAGATTTATCCAAAGTAACCCATGGCCCAATGTTTGGGTAAGAGAAAGCATAGAACTGTTTAACCCCACTAGGGCTAATGACTTTAATGCTACAGTTTGGGCTGAAATTATTAAAGAACAAATTAAGCTAACAGCAGAGGGACTCCTAGAAATTTCTAAGCAGGCACATGAAATCTGTTTAGAACCTGATGGTCCTGAAAAATATATAGACGCAATAAAAGATGATATCAATGTTTTAGAAAGGCTTATATCTCTTTGCAGGGAAGATATCGATATTTTATACACATATATAAGTCGGATTTCATTCTCTAGCTTAGGACGTTGTTCAAAAGATACAGATATTAGTTTAAAAGAAGAGGCATCTAATCTTAGGAATTTGGTTAAGGATGGTATAAGGGAAGATATACAAGATAAGATATTTTCTAAGTCTCCTAAGGAAATGTTAGAAGATATACATAGGGTATATCCTGTTATGAAGATTTTAGGGGAAGTTATAGAAGAGTTTGCTAATCGCTTTCAGGACGTAAAAAGAGAGAAGGCTATTATAGATTTTAATGACATAGAACATTATTGTTTAAAGATACTCTTAGATGAAAAAAGTAATGCAAGAGAAGTTATACCTTCCTTAGTTGCCTTCGAACTCCAAAAAAAATATGAAGAAATTCTTATTGATGAATACCAAGACAGCAACTTGGTTCAAGAAACTATCCTTGAGGTTATTTCAAGGAAAAACAATCCTAATTTCAAATCTAATCGCTTTATGGTAGGAGATGTTAAACAAAGTATCTACCGGTTCCGTTTGGCAAAACCAGATTTATTTATAGATAAATACAATTCTTTTTCTATAGAGGAAAAAAAGAAGGAATTCAGAATAGACCTATTCCAAAACTTTAGAAGTAGGGAGAATATCCTTTATGGCGTTAATTTCTTATTTAGACAAATTATGACGCCAAATCTAGGAGAAATAGAATATGATGAAAAGGCATCTCTAAACCCAGGGGCTAAGTATCCCGATGGAGGAAATTTAGAACTTGGAGGTCCAATTGAACTGCATATGATAGAAATCGATGGCATTCAAGAAGAATTTGAAAAGAATGAGGGTATTCAAGAAGAACTTGAAGACATATCAAGGATTGAGCTTGAAGCAAGGGTAATAGCCCAAAGAATAAAAAAATTAACAGACGAAAATGAACCCCTTTGGGTTTATGATAAAAAAGCTGGTACTTATAGAAAAGTTGATTACAAAGATATCGTTATTTTACTTCGTACCACATCTAACTGGTCGAATGTGTTTATGGAAGAATTAACTAAAGAAGGGATTCCTGCGTATGCTGATGCTTCTACTGGATATTTTAATACCATTGAGATAAAAACAGTTTTAAGTTTGCTTCAAATTATTGATAATCCAAGACAGGATATACCCCTTATTACTGTTCTACGTTCCCCTATAGTTTCATTAAGCTGTGATGAATTAGTGGAGATTAAAACTTCATTTCCCCAGGGAGATTATTATGAATCAATGAAAAAGTATATCGCTGGGAGTATGGATTCTACAGAGCTAAGCAATAAACTCAATCAATTTCTAAACAACCTTAAAAAATGGAGGAGGGAAGCAGCACATATCCCCATAAACGAGCTTTTATGGATGTTATACACACAAACCAATTACTATAATTATCTAGGAGCTATGCCAGGAGGAATGCAAAGACAGGCAAATTTAAGGATTTTAAGAGATAGAGCGGCAGGATATGAAACCACCAGTTTTAAGGGATTGTTTAATTTTATCAGATTTATTGAAAAGATACAGATGAATAAATCAGATATGGGAGCGGCTAAGATAGTTGGAGAAAATGAAAACATAGTTCGTATTATGAGCATCCATAAAAGCAAGGGGTTAGAGTTTCCTGTGGTTTTTGTATCTGGCCTAGGAAAACAGTTTAATCTTAAGGATTTAAGTGAATCCATATTGCTTCACCAGGATTTAGGATTGGGACCCGATTATATAGACCACGAAAGAAGAATTTCCTTTAATACAGCCGCTAAAATTGCAATTAGAAGAAGGATGATGGTAGAAACTTTATCGGAAGAAATGCGCATTCTTTATGTTGCTTTAACAAGGGCCAAGGAAAAACTTATACTAACGGGGACAGTTAAAAATATAGAAAACAATGCCAGAAGGTGGTTAAGAATAGTAAACAATGAAGATGAAAAGATTTCGCCATATATTCTAACTCAATCAAAAACCTTCTTAGATTGGATAGGATTAGGCTTAGTAAGACATAGGGATGGTAAACCCATAAGAGATTTGGGAAACTGTTTGAAACCACCTACGGAAGTCCTCTATGAAGATACTTCTAAATGGAATATTTTTTCCTGGTCTAAAAGTGATATTAGCCTTAGAGAAGAAGGCAAGGTTAAAGAAAAAGAAAACATACTAGGAGAATTACTCAATTGGGACACACAAAAAATATATAGTTCTTCTAAAGAAGAAATATACAATAAATTATCATGGAGCTATTCTCATGGGGAAGCAGCTGCTATTCCAGTAAAAGTATCGATTTCAGAGATTAAAAGGCATTATGAACAGAGTATAACAGATGAAGAAAGTACCCCCTTCTTAGGAGAGGTGAGCTTAAAGCGGCCACGGTTTATCGAAGAGGCCAAGGGATTTACAAGTGCTGAAAAGGGTACAATAATACATTTTGTCATGAAAAATTTGGATATCAAATCTATTAATGATACGAAGGACATTGAAAACCAGCTTCTTAGTATGGAGACACGGGGATTATTAACAAGGGAAGAAAAAAATACAATCTTCATACCATCTTTACTAAGATTCTATAAATCTGAATTGGCAAGGAGGATAACAGATTCTTCTAAGGTTAAGAAAGAAGTCCCTTTTATACTTTCAATCAATGCTAATGAAATATATAAGGATTTAATATCCGAGGAAGAAATATTTATCCAAGGGATAATAGATTGTTATTTTGAGGAAGAAGACGGGATTGTGTTGGTGGATTATAAGACGGATTTTATCCAAGATAAAATCAACCCCCAAATAGAAATAGAAAAAATAATGAAGAAATATGAAATACAGATGAATCTCTATAAGAGGGCAATTGAAGAAATCACGGGGAAAGAAGTTAAAGAAAGGTGTTTATATCTTTTTAACATATCTAAAGCTGTATATTATTAAAACCCTATGGGTAGACAGTAGAATGTCTCCCATAGGGTTTTAAGGTATTATAGATTAGATTTCTGCAATTTTTGTTAGGATTTCATTACTTCTATCAATGAATTTATTCATTGATTCCGAATCTAGGGGTTGATGACTTAACATAGCTAAATCATATATCTGTTGGCAAAGCATTTGAATTAAATCCTTATCTGATTCATTATTTGATTTAGAAACAATCAATTGAATTAGTTTATTGTTCTTATTAAGGACCAAAGTTTGCTCCTTGGGGAATGATCCAGGGAAGTTCATACCTCCAAACATTTTACTCATTTCCTCCATTCGTCTTGATTGTTCGGATAGAAGAATCATGGCAGAAATGTTTTCTGATTTAAGGCTTTCGATTTGTATTTTCAAGTCTTCGTTATCTAAATTATCTTTAAAAGTCTTTTCTAGGCTTTCAACCAAGGTTTTATCATCTTTTTCGTCATTATCTTTAGTTTTATCCTTGAGGTTTTCTGAAATATCTGCATCTATTCTACTAAAGGTGATGCCATTTTCATGCATTTCTATATGGGATATAAAGGGATTGTCAATAGTCGAACTTAGGATGACTGCTTCCATATCATTTTCTTTAAATAGTTTTATATACTGAGATTGTTGACGTTCATCGGTAACATAGAACACCTTGTCCTTATGTTTGATTTCATTTCTTTCTAGATATTCTTTTAAGGATACATAATCTCCCTTTGTAGTTTTATATATGATAATATCTTTTACTTTTTCATAAAACTTGGGTTCGCGAAGAGCCCCATACTTAATGAATGGATGAATATCGTCCCAATATTTTACAAAACTTTCTTTTTGATTCTTATAAAGACTGGTTAATTTATCGGCTACTTTTTTTGTAATATAATTTGAAATTTTGGTTACATAGCCATCGTTTTGTAGAAAGCTCCTAGATACGTTTAAAGGTAAATCAGGACAATCTATCGTTCCTTTTAGTAAAAGCATAAATTCCGGAATAACTTCTTTTATATTATCAGCAACAAAGACTTGATTATTGAACAGCTTAATTTTACCCTCTATAGTTTCAAATTCATTTTTGAGTTTAGGGAAGTAAAGTATTCCTTTTAGGTTAAAGGGATAATCCATATTTAAATGAATCCAAAAAAGAGGCTCATTGAAGTCCATAAAGACCTTTCTATAAAAACTCTTATATTCTTCTTCTGTACAATCATTAGGATGCTTTACCCAAAGAGGATTAATATCATTAATGGGCTTAGGCTCCTCTTGGTTTTCTTTAGGGTCTTTTTCTTTATCATCTTCTTCCTTAACGGTTTCAAGATAAATCTCTGTAGGCATAAAACTACAGTATTTTTCTAGGATTTCCCGCAACTTATATTCATTTAAGAATTCTTTTGTATCTTCTCCTATATAAAGGGTAATGGTAGTTCCCCAATCAACTCTATTGGAAGTTTCCATTTCGTATTCTGTTCCCCCACTGCATATCCAGCGGACAGCAGTAGCATTTTCTTGATAGGAAAGAGTGTCGATTTGTACCTTTTCAGCTACCATAAAAGCAGAGTAAAAACCAAGCCCAAAATGCCCTATGATTTGATCCTTGTCCATTTTATCTTTATATTTTTCCAAAAAATCTTCAGCTCCAGAGAATGCAATTTGATTGATATATTTTTTGATTTCATCCCCTGTCATGCCAATTCCATTATCACAAATTTTGATTGTATTATTTTTTTCATCAAGAATTACTTGAATTTTATATTTTGTATCTTCAGGCATAGAAGCTTCGCCCATGGCTATTAGTTTTTTTAATTTTATAATTGCATCCGATGCGTTAGATACAAGTTCTCTAATAAAAATATCATGATCTGAATAAAGCCATTTTTTTATAATTGGGAAAATATTTTCGCTATGTATTGATAAATTTCCATTCTCACGCGCCATATTATCTCTCCTTCATATTTTTCTTATATTTATTATGTTATATCAGAAAAAACAAAAATGTCAAGGGAAAATTAGCACTCCCTACTGCAGAGTGCTAACAAAGACAATAAAATGGTCCTATATTCTATCAACATTCAAATTGGTATTACTTTTTAGTTTTATATGGTATAATTAAGATAAGGTATTAATAGCGTAATAAATAAGAGGAGGGGTATCTATGAAAATTAGGGATATTATGAACAATAAGGTACATATGATAATGCCTCAGGACACCTTAGAAAAAGCCTTGTCAATTATGGAAAGTAAAAAGGTTAATGGACTTCCCGTGGTGAATGAGGATAAAAACTTAGTAGGCTTTATTGTTAAGGCAGATATATATAGATTTTTAAGTGTTACAGGTCATTATGAAACCTGTCCTGTAGATTGGGCTATGAGTAAGGATGTTATAACGGCTATGCCTGATGAATCGATTAAGGAAGCTGCTAAAAGATTAAGAGAGCATAATATCATAGGAATGCCCGTGATAGAAAGGGGAAAAGTTATAGGTATGGTTACTCTTGAGTGTGTGGTGGATAGTTTTATAGCAAATGAATAATAGTTATTCCACCAAAATTCCAGCTTTTTTAAAAAAACTTAATACATATTTATCCCATTGATATTCACTGGACTTATCCAAGGTAAAAGCTTTTACAGCTATTCCGCTAGTGCATGAGAAATTTCCTTGGTTATATATTAAGTTTATAAACAATGCTGAAATATCCTCAGGAAATTTAGATATAATGGTTTCCCCAGCAGAGAAGATTACTTTAAAATATGTAGGGGGCCTTTCACCCTTTATGATATTAAAAATATGGGGTTTTATTTCTTCCCATAAGACATAGCTGCGATTGTATGGTTCTTGTTCATCTATAGAAATAAAGGATTTATTTAAAATACCGTCTATATTAAATTTAGTAATGGTATGAATCTCGCAGCTACGGGTTTCAAATTCATTGAATAAGTTACCTTTTAAAAGTTCATTCATGGTCTTTTTTACATCTAATATATTTAATGTAATCATAAAATGCTCCTAACCTATTACTTTAATGATATGATATTCCTAAATGTATAAAAACACAATACTCCAATATCATTACATAGATATTTTAATAAGTAAAACCCTGGGGAGATTAAAATGTCCTTGATTTAGGATTTATTTTAATTATCCCTAGGGTTTTATTTTATTTCCATAGATTTATTTTGATTTTTCTTTTATTAACAAAATATCTCCATTGCTTCATAAGGTAAGGAATAAGATAATAGTCTACACCAAAGGCTCTTCCAGCTCCGCCTAACATTGGGATAGAGGATACAAGGAACCATAAATCATTTAGTCCGGTAGAAAGTAGAAAATTAATATTCATACCTATAGATACTATTGCCGCAAGGAATGTGAATGTGCCGGTGATGAATGCCAGTCCTAGCCCTAATTCTGTAAGGATAACAATTTTTTGGAATAACATCGAATTAGGAATAATAAAAGCATCTACAAACCATGCATACCAGCTAGGCGTATGGTTAGATACTAGCTGCATAATAGAAGCTCCTGTAGTTCCATCTACGTTGCTTCCACTGAGCATAGCATATTTAAGCCAACCACTATTGATTTTTCCAATACCAGACATTAGCCACATATATCCAAGATATAATCTAAGGGGCAATAGCCAAAGGGTAGGAGATAGTTTTTCTATTTGGTTGTGAATAATGCCCTTTTTATGCTTAACTCCCCAAAGCTCATGACTAAGGTATTTTCCAATGATTTCGAAACCACCAATTCCAAATAAATAATGTAGATTTACGATATGTTTCATAAATATAGCAAAAATGCTCGATAATTTCATGCCCATTATATCGGCAACCCCATAGTTTTTACCTATAGAAACCATTACCCCATGAAGTTTTGGATTGGCTTTTTCTAAATCTTTTCCACGGACTAGATTCAAAATATTTTTGGCAGCAACTTTACCAGTTTCTAAGGCTGCTTCCACCAGGGCTGGAAGAGGTTTATTGTCCTTGGTCATAAATAGGGCAAAATCTCCAACAGCAAATACATTTTCATAGGGGGTTCTTGTATATTCGTCTACACAAACCCTTTCCCCTTTTCCTCTTTCTAAATCAAATTTATTAAGGCAATGATTTGCTTGCACTCCTCCAGTCCAAATGAGGGTATGGGAATTTATAGTATCTTTGTCGTTTAACATAAAGGAGGTTTCATCTACCTTTGTAATACGGCAATTAGTGAGGACTTCTACCCCAAGCTTATCTTTCAGGTATTTTTCAGCCTTGTTAATAAGGGACTTGTCCAAAATAGAGAGAATATCAGGGAGGGCTTCAATAAGAATAAGTCTTATTTCTTTAGGATTAATATTGTAAGTTTCAGATAAATCATTAACCCATGAAGACAGTTCTCCAATCATCTCAGTTCCTGTAAAACCTCCCCCACCAACTGCAAAGGTAAGATAGGGCCTTCTTTTTGCTGGGTCTTTTTCATTTGCCGCTTTTTCAAACATATGAGCAATATGTTTTTTTATTCTAAGGGCATCCTCATAAGACCATAAGGTAAAGCTATTTTCTTTCATTCCTTCGATGCCATAAAAATTAGGTTCGCTTCCTATACCTAAAATAAGATAATCATAAGAATAGGTATTGTTTTCTGAGATTAGCATATGATTTTTGAAATCAACTTGAGAAATATAATCATGAATTATATGAATATCTGTATATTGAAAAATCTCTTTTAAATATACCAATACGCCATCTTCTTCAATACGATTCCCAGCAATTTCATGGAGTTCAGTAAGTAGGGTATGATATGGATTTTTATCTATAATATAGATTTCGATATCATCGGATTTCTTTTTGTTTTTTTTGTAATGTCAGGGCAGCCTGGATACCGCCATAACCTGCACCGAGAATATATATCCTTTTGCTCATAAAATCATCCTCCTTATAAATATATTATTAACACTTTAATGAGGATTTACCCACATTAAGTCACCATGATTATACCATAATTATTTTTATATGTATAATTTAAAAGCCAACGATACAGAGGGAAATAGTGAGGATAGAAAAGAAAATTAAAGGTGAACCCTAAAAAATTACCTATGTTAACTTTGACAAAAAAATATCCAAACAATAAAATGTACTCATAAGAAAACAACTTTTAAAAATTAGTCTATTGAGACATACTAAGGTTGTTTCCCTTAGGTATATACTATCTTATCAATTATTATTTAATTAAAGGAGGAATTTATTATGAAAAAGATTTTAACATTAGGCTTGGCATTAGGTTTGTCACTTACTGTATTAGCAGGATGCAATACACAAAAGAAAGTAGAAACCCCTGATAACACAAATCCCCAAACTGAACAACCGGTAGCAGTAAAATATACAGATGGTACTTATACAGCAGAAGGCGAAGCTGATGAAAGAGGCTGGAAACCAGTGATTTCTATCGAGGTTAATGATAGTAAAATTACAGCTGTAGATTATAATGAAATTAATCAAGAAGGTACTGAAAAGCAAAATGATGAGGAATATAACAAAAACATGAAAGATGTAGTTAATATCGGTCCTGCAGAAGCTTTTCCACAATTAGAGGCATCCCTAGTTGAAAAACAAGATGTTGATGCAGTAGATACAGTCTCTGGCGCAACTGGTACAACAGAAAGCTTTAAAAACATGGCGAAAAAAGCATTGGAAACAGCAAAATAACATATAAAATAATAATTTAATTCCCCAGTATTATCTTGGGGAATTATTTTTGTGAACTAAAGAAAATTTGTCTTAGAGAATTGATATTTATGTGATATAAACGGTATAATATAAACTGTAGACATTATGGATGTGAGTTGGTGGATAAATGAACAAAAAATTAGTAGCTATCATATTTTTAGTTTTAATAAGTATTCTATCGGGATGTCATAAAAATAAAGGGTTACCTAGTAAGCCTATTAGCAATCAGACTTTTGCTCTTGGAACAGTTATAGATATACAAGTTTATGACAAAGATGATCAAAAGGCTAGACAAGCAATAGAAGAGTCCATAAATAGGGTTGCAGAAATCGAAAAAAAAATGACTGTCAATAAGAAAATAAGTGAAGTAATTTCAATCAATAAGAATGCAGGTGAAAAGTCAGTGGTGGTAAGTCCTGATACATTTTTTGTTATAAGTGAAGCAAAAAAATACAGTGAATTATCTCAGGGAGCATTTGACCTAACTATAGAGCCTATTGTAAAATTGTGGGGTATAGGTACAAACCATGCAAAAATTCCAAAGAAAGAGGAAATAAATTCTCTTTTGAGCCTGGTTAATTATAAAGATGTGAAATTAAATAAAACTACATATAATGTTGGACTTAGCAAAAAGGGACAGGCCATAGACCTAGGTGCCATTGCAAAGGGTTATGCAGGGGATGAAATAAAAAGGGTATTAGAAGAACAGGGGATTCATACAGCTTTTATTAATTTAGGAGGAAATGTAGTTACAATAGGAACTAAATTAGATGGGGGTCATTGGAAAATAGGGATACAAAACCCTTTAGATGAAAGAGGAAAACATATAGCAGTTGTAGAGGTGAAGGATGAAACAGTGGTGACATCAGGTAATTATGAAAGATATTTCATAGAGGATGGTAAAAGATATCACCATATTATAAACCCGAAAAATGGTTACCCGGCAGAAGCAGGAATAATAAGCAGTACAATTGTAACAAAATCGTCGATAGATGCCGATGCCTTATCAACTAGTGTATATGTTTTAGGTTTAGAGAAAGGTATGAAACTTATAAAGGATTTGGATGATGTAGAATGTGTAATCATAACAGAAGATAATAAGGTTTATATAACATCTGGACTTAAAGAAAGATTTAGGATAGTAGACCCACAATTTACCCTAGTAGACTAGAAAGTTTGAAGGTGATAAGAATGAAAAAAGGCGATAAAATAGTTATTGTTGCTATTATTGTTTTAATAGGTATTAGTTCTTTAGGTGTAGCATTATACAGATTTATTAATAGGGGGGATTATCTAATTGTTAAAGTGATACAAAATCAGGAAATAATAAAGATAATTGATTTAAATGATATAATGGAACCTGTAGAATGGACGATTGAAAATCAAGATGGAGGATTTAATACAATTCGTGCAGAAAAAGGTAGAATTCGTTTCATTGATGCGGATTGTCCAGATTATGTTTGTGTGAATGCTGGTTGGCTATCAAGACCAGGAGATATTGCCGTATGCATACCCCATAAGATATCCATTCGCGTGGAGGGGGAAAATGAAGAGGTAGACCAAATTTCATATTAATGGACGGAATGGTGGTTAAATGGCTAGAACAAGGAGAATGATATTTTTATCCTTATTAATAGGGATAGCCCTTATTATTTATGTTATAGAAGCGCAAATTCCCATCTTATTCCCTGGGGTTAAATTAGGTCTTGCCAATAGTATATCTTTATTTGCTTTGATAGCATTAGGATGGAAAGAAGCTTTCACTGTAGTAATTTTAAGAACTTTAATGGGCTCAATTTTCGGGGGAGGGCTTTCTGCCTTTTTATTTAGCATGGTAGGGGGATTACTTAGTAATATTATTATGGTACTACTTTATAAATTTTTTAAGAATCTACTAGGAATAAGCTCTATCAGTATTTGTGGAGCAGTATTTCATAATATAGGACAACTTTTAGTGGCTGCATTTGTTATCCAAGATTTAAGAATTTATATCTATTTACCAATTCTTTTAATATCAGGACTGATAACAGGGTACTTTGTAGGACTTACAGTAGGATTTTTGTACAATCATTTTGAGAGTACAGCATGGCTGAAACAACTCAGAAAGGACGAAAAATAAATGAATTTATGGGAAGCTTATCCTGAAGTAAATAATGAGTTAAAAAAAGTAGAAGATTATATGAAAAAGGTAATCCGCTCTAGAAAGAAAGTTTTAACAGACATTAGTTTGGATTTGATAGGAGCGGGGGGGAAAAGGCTACGCCCTGCCTTTGTAATATTAGGAGCAAGATGTGGAAAATATGATGAAGAAAAGATTATCCCCCTAGGGGCAGCCATGGAATTGCTTCATACAGCGACCCTTGTTCATGATGATATAATAGATGACTCAAGACTTAGAAGGGGTAAAACAACAGTCCAGGCAAAATGGGGAAAAGATATGGCAGTATATGCTGGGGATTATTTATTTACAAAAGCCTTCACAATTTTATCTGATAAAACTTCCTTCGAACATTTAAACAAAGTTGCCCATGGGGTTAGAATAATCTGTGAGGGTGAAATCGACCAGTATGAAATCAAATACGATGTCAATATTTCCGTGATGAAATACTTAAAAAGAATTTATAGGAAAACAGCTGTCTTATTTTCAATGAGTACTTTAACTGGAGCATATGAAGCTAAATGTAAAAGACAGACTTTAAATGCCCTGGGAAAATTTGCAATTTCTTATGGAATGGCTTTTCAAATACGGGACGATCTTTTAGACTACACTTCCACAGAAAAAATCGAGGGTAAACCCATGGGGAATGATATCAAGCAGGGGGTATATACCCTCCCTTTATTATTTGCTTTGCAACATATGGAGTATAAGGACGAAATAAAGAAATTGTTAAGTCTTAAAGATAAAATCAATGCAAAGGAAATAGAAAAAATCATCAGGCTGGTAAAAGAAACCAATGCCTTAGAAAGTACAAAAGAATTAAAGGATAAATATGTAAAAAAGGCATTAGAAGCATTAGACAATTTGGAAGATAAGGATCACAAAAGTATTTTCGGAGATTTGGTTAATATGTTATAAACAAAAATCAAAATGAGTTAATAAATTTATATCATTGTTATGGGGATAATTAGTATCATATTAAAGGGAGAAGTTTGATAATTAAAGGAATATATCTTCCCTCCTTCCGAATAGAAATATTAAGGGGGGATTTTCTATGAAAATTTATGTTATTAATATGAGGGGCCTTGCTAAGATTATTTGTGCATTACTTTTGATTATGTTTTGCATGAGTTTATCAAGGCCTTATGTTACAGAAGTTTTTAATACAGTTTCTAGTAAGCAAGAAAGAAAGCTTCCTATTTATTGTGTGGAGACCCAAGAAAAGAAAATTTCTATAAGCTTTGATGCAGCTTGGGGTGCAGATGATACTGATGATTTATTAGCAATACTTGATGCGCATGGAGTAAAAGCGACATTTTTTTTAGTTGGAGATTGGGCCAGAAAATATCCTGAGGAAGTAAAAAAAATAGCCGCGGCAGGCCATGATATAGGGAATCATTCAAATAAACATCCCCATATGGGACAATTATCCTTAGAAGAAAACAAAAAGGAATTAATGAAGGTTCATGAAGAAATTAAAAAAATCACAGGAATAGAAATGAATTTGTTTAGGCCTCCATTTGGAGAATATAATAATACGGTGATGGAAGCAGCACAACAGTGTGGGTATTATGTAGTGCAATGGGATGTTGATTCCCTTGACTGGAAGGAATTTGGAAGCGACCCTTTGATAAAACAAGTATTAGGTAATAAACATTTAGGGAATGGCTCTATCGTATTATTTCATAACAATGCGAAGTATACAAAAGATGCCTTAGATACAATCATAACAGGGTTAAAACAACAAGGCTATGAATTAGTCCCTATTTCACAACTTATTTTAAAGGAGAATTATTATATGGATCATGAAGGAAGACAAAAACCTATAAGGGATAACAAACAAGCTAAAAACTAAATTAGTTTAGGGGCGCCCCCAAATTAAGACGTCCCTAGTTTACCTTGTTTTATTTTTTGCCTTTGAAAATTCGGTTTGTTGTTCAATGACCTTATTAATTAAAATGTCTAGTTTTCTACTTAATTGTTGGACAAGGGGATCTAGAAAGTTGTAATTTCTTTGTTCCAATAGAGTGTCTAAAGCAGTTTTTAAAGCTTCTATTTCTTCTGTTGTGTGGCAATTATGCTTATTCATAAATACCCCCTCTTTAAAATAATAATATTTCCCTAATAGTAGAGGATTATTTATATCATTTACCTTATTGAGCAAAATATCTATATAAGTAAGATTATGTAATTGAAGGATACCATATAAATAGATTTAAATCAAATAGGAGATTACTTTTTTATAATTTAATATAATGATTATCTGCATACTTTAGTGTATGATATAAACCAGCATAAGTGATTTAAAATAAAAATAAATTTAAAAACAAAAACAATTTTATTTCAAACAAAATAGGAAACCCTGCGTATATATTAGAGAAGTTAGACAAATTGTAATTCAGACATGAATTTTGTAAATCATATAAATCAAAAGGAGGATTATTATGAGTGAAGAAACAAAAATGATTTTAAAAATGGTAGACGAGGGGAAAATAACCCCAGAGCAGGCAGTGGAGATGTTAAAAGCAGTAGGAAAAGAAGATACTTGCTGTAACACTACCCAAAAGGATTGGCGTGGAGAAGAATTCGTTCAGGAAATAGAAAAGTGGGCAAAGGATTTTGGGCAAAGGATGGGAAGTGCTGTAAAAGATTTTGAACCTAAACTAAAGAAAATGGCACAAATCATGGTCCAAAATACCATGAAAACAGCCGATGAATTAGGTAAAGTCTTTAAAGAACAAAAAGAACAGGAACAGCAAGAATATAATGAACAGGAAGAATTCGATATAGAAGACAATGAAAACTAAAAGAAAGGAGCGGTTAAATCGCTCCTTTTAATATGTCCTCAATCTCATTTATTTCAGACTCATTAAATTCAGGTTTATTTATTGCAGCTACATTATCATCTAGTTGGCTTATCTTGCTGGCACCGATTAAAGCAGAAGTTACCCGACCTTTTCTAAGGACCCAAGCAAGCGACATTTGAGCTAGGCTCTGTCCTCTTTTTTTGGCTATTTTATTTAAACTTTGAATCTTGAGTAGCTTTTCTTTAGTGATATCACTTTCCTTTAGGAAAATAGAAGAAGACTTTTTAGCTCTAGAATCTTCTGGAATTTCATTCAAATATCTGCTTGTTAAAAGCCCTTGGGCGAGGGGAGAATAAACAATTGAGCCAACACCTTCTTGCTCCAAAAGATCCAAAAGCCCATCATCCTCAATCCATCGATTAAACATAGAGTATGATGGTTGATGAATAAGGCAAGGAGTTTTAAGTTCATCTAAAACTTTAATTGCTTTTTTTGACTGTGCTAAATTATAATTAGAAATCCCAACATATAATGCTTTACCTTGTCTAACAGCAGAATCCAGTGCCCCCATGGTTTCCTCAATAGGAGTATCGGGATCAGGCCTATGGGAGTAGAAGATATCTACATAATCAAGGTTCATTCTTTTTAGACTCTGATCAAGACTTGATAAGATATATTTTCTTGAACCCCATTCCCCGTAAGGACCTTCCCACATATGATAGCCTGCCTTTGTAGATATAATCAATTCATCTCGAAAAGGTTTAAAATCTAACTTCATTGCCTTCCCAAAGTTCTCCTCTGCAGAGCCCGCAGGGGGTCCATAATTATTAGCTAAATCAAAATGGGTAATTCCAAGATTGAAGGCATGCCTTAGAATAGCACGGCTATTTTCAAAAACATCTACTCCGCCAAAGTTATGCCATAAGCCAAGGGAAATTGCAGGAAGCTTTAAACCGCTTCTGCCGCAACGATTGTATTTCATAAAATTATACCTGTCTCTATTTGGATTATAATACATACCTAAATCACTCCTTTTAATAGTAATTGGTTATCTTGATTTATTATAGCATACCCAATGTTTTAACATCTAAAAACTATAAGATTTTCTTGCGCAATTCTTAGCAGTGTGATAATATACTCACATATTGAGGGTATTTTTGTTTATTCTTCTAAAGTAGTGGCGTTCTCAAGGATTTTTGAGGACGCCTTTTATAAAATATATAATGGAGGAAGCAATGTGGATAAAAAATTGGAAAAGAAATCTTTAATAGATATTTTCGGTTGTAATGTTTTTAATGATGCCACAATGAAAGAAAGACTGCCAAAAGAAACCTATAAGGCATTAAAGAAAACCATCGATGAAGGAGCTAACCTCGACCTTAAAATTGCTGAAGTGGTCGCTAATGCTATGAAAGATTGGGCTATAGAGCGGGGGGCAACCCATTATACCCATTGGTTCCAACCTATGACAGGTATGACAGCGGAAAAACATGATGCTTTTATCTCACCTACTTCCGATGGAAGAATAATTATGGAGTTCTCCGGAAAAGAACTAATAAAAGGTGAATCGGATGCTTCATCTTTTCCATCAGGGGGGCTTAGAGCTACCTTTGAAGCAAGAGGATATACCGCATGGGACTGTACTTCGCCTGCATTCTTAAAAGAAGATGCAAATAGTGTAACCTTATGCATTCCAACAGCATTTTGCTCATATACTGGGGAAGCTCTAGATAAAAAGACTCCACTGCTTAGGTCCATGGAAGCAATATCGAAGCAGGCTCTTAGGATTTTACGCATATTTGGCAATAATACAACAAAAAGAATAATTACCACCGTAGGGGCAGAACAGGAATATTTCTTAGTAGATAAAGGATTATATGACAAAAGAAAAGATTTAATATTTGCTGGAAGAACCTTATTTGGAGCTAAGGCACCAAAAAGTCAGAAAAAAGAAGCCCATTACTATGGAAGTATAAAAGAAAGAGTAGCTGCATTTATGCAAGAACTTGATATTGAACTTTGGAAATTGGGAGTAACAGCAAAGACTGAACATAATGAATCAGCACCGGCTCAATACGAAATAGCACCAATATTTACTACAGCAAATGTTGCGGCAGACCACAATCAGCTTATTATGGAAACTTTGAAAAAGATAGCAAACCGCCATAATTTTGCCTGCCTTCTACATGAAAAGCCCTTTGCAGGTGTAAATGGCTCGGGAAAGCATAACAATTGGTCATTAGCTACAGATGATGGTCAAAATCTCTTAAAGCCAGGGAAAACTCCCCATGAAAATGCACAATTTCTTATATTTTTAACAGCCATTATTAAGGCTGTGGACTTGCATCCGGATCTTTTAAGGGTTTCTGCTGCTAATTCAGGAAATGACTATAGATTGGGGGCTAGTGAGGCACCACCGGCAATTATTTCGATATTCTTAGGAGAACAAATAACAGATATTTTAGAACAAATAGAGCAAGGTACGGATATATGTTCTAAAAAAAGGGAAATGCTACAGATAGGGGTATCTACCCTGCCACAAATGCGTAAGGATACTACGGATAGAAATAGGACTTCCCCTTTTGCCTTTACGGGGGATAAATTCGAATTTAGAATGGTTCCCTCATCAGCTTCCATCTCGGGACCTAATGTAGTGCTTAATACCATAGTTGCAGATGTTTTATCCGAAATGGCAGATGAACTAGAAAAGGCAGAGGATTTTAATACAGCTGTACAAAATATCCTAAAGAAAACAATAAAAGAGCACAAGAGAGTAATTTTTAATGGAAATGGATATTCTAAAGAATGGATAGAGAAAGCGGCAATAAGAGGATTGCCTAATATTTCTTCCACGGTTGAAGCTATCCCTGCTTTAATTACGGAAAATGCCATAAGGCTATTTGAAAAACATAAGGTTTTTTCAAGATCGGAGCTTTTTTCAAGATTTGAAATTTTACTAGAAGACTACATCAAAACGATTATCATAGAAGCAGAAACAATGATTCAAATGTCAAAACGTCAAATAATTCCTGCTGTAGTTGAATATTCAACACAAATGGCTAACTCAATATCAGTCATTACCAGTGTAGGAGATTTCAGTGTAATCACCCAAAGAGATTTATTAGGTGAATTAACAGCTACCCTAACTTCATTTAAACATAATTTAAATGATCTAGAAAAAACAATCAAAAAGGCAAAGGAAAAGGGCACCGATTCCTATAAAAAAGCATGTTATTGTAGGGATACAATCTGTGCCATAATGAAAAAACTCCGTTATGATGGGGATTATTTAGAAACCATAGTGGATGAAAGAATATGGCCTATGCCAACTTATAGCGATCTTCTTTTTAAACTATAAAATAATTTAAAATTATCCTATAACGTAAGGACGATTTTATTCCGATTCATAAAATCTTATTAAAAAGGAGATATTTCTTTGGATAATAAACTCTATACAAATGAAAAACAAATTGAAAAGGTAATTCTAATAGGTATAGACACAGGCACTGGAAACATAGAAGAAAGCCTGGATGAACTAGAAGAATTAGCTTCCACGGCAGGGGCTATTACCCTAGATAAACTTATCCAAAAAAGGGTAAATGTCCACCCTTCGACCTACCTAGGAAAAGGTAAAATAGAAGAAATCAAAAATCAAATAATAGAATTAGATGCAACAGGTATTATCTGTGATGATGAACTTTCACCGGCTCAGATGCGAAATCTTGAAAGAATGCTAGAGTGTAAGATAATGGATAGGACCATGCTGATATTAGATATTTTTGCAGGAAGGGCAAAATCAAAAGAGGGCAAAATCCAAGTAGAACTGGCACAATTAAGATATCGTCTTTCTAGGCTTACAGGGTTTGGTATTTCTCTTTCAAGATTAGGTGGGGGAATCGGTACAAGAGGCCCGGGGGAAAAGAAATTAGAAACTGATCGTCGTTACATAAGAACACGTATAGGACAACTAAAATCTGAGGTGGAGGAATTAGAAAATCATAGGGAACTTACTAGAGAACGAAGAAAAAAGGTTGGAACCCCTTTAATTGCCATTGTGGGATACACTAATGCAGGAAAATCTACCCTCCTAAATGCCCTTTCTGGTTCTGATGTTTTAGCAGAGGACAAATTATTTGCTACTCTAGATCCGACAACTAGAGGCATAACCCTACCTGGGGGTTCCGAGATATTAATCACAGATACCGTAGGCTTTATAAGGAAACTCCCCCATCATTTAATTAAAGCATTCAAATCTACTCTAGAAGAGGCTCAATATGCCGATATACTTCTCCATGTTGTAGATAGTACAGCAAAAAATATAGAAGCCAATGTGAATACTGTTTATGAAACCTTAGAGAGTTTAAAGGCCCTAGGAAAGCCCGTAATAACCTTATATAATAAGATAGATATGTACACGCCCAATATTCTCCCAGCAGATACAAGAACGGAAAAAACCCTAAAAGTTTCAGCTAAAACAGGACAGGGATTAGAGGAAGTCCTAGTCGAAATTGAAAATGTATTAAAAGAAAGCAGAAAAGAAATAAAAGCACTAATTCCCTATTCCGAGGTGGCACTTTTACAACTTATAAGGGGGCAGGGAGAAAAAACTATAGAAGAATATAAGGAAACTGGAATATATATAGAGGCTTATGTAGATGAAAATGTATATTACAAGATGGAAAAATATCTTATTAAGTGAAAATGAATACGAACCCATAAAAAAATATCGCAAATAATCAAGGCATCTAACGGTATTCGACAGAGATTATATATATTAATTTATAATGATGTCGAAGGGTAATATAACTACACTACTATTGCGATTTTTTACGCTAGTTTTTTCTTTTTTTCTTCATTATAATATCCTTTAGATAGTAACAAAAGACAAGATTAATGGGGGTATTATAATGATAACGAAATTCTTAGAAGGAACAAGAAATTGTACCACACCGGAGGGAGAAATAATTCAATTAGAATATTATCTCTTAGAAAACCAAGGGACAGAAATAGGTAGCATAATTAAAAACTACGGGATTGAGATTGTAAAAAAACGCAGTCACTTCGGAGAAACAATATATATAGAAACGGACAAAATAGAATGCCTTACCTATGATAAGGAAAAGGCAAAAGAAATCATTAATAAATTAATATCAAATTCAGTTACACCAATATCAATGCTTTATATAATAGATGATTTAATGGATGAAACACCTTGTGCATAATACAAGGTGTTTTTATGTTATAATGATATCAATCAAAAAAGCAACAAGGAGAATACCTATGTTAAAACGATTCAAAACTATATTAAAACCCACTGAAGCAGAAATCATAGAAAAAAAATCAAGGTTTATAGCTACTGTGCGCCCCGTAAAAAATGAAGAAGAAGCTCAAACGTTCATAGAAGAAATGCGAAAAAAGTATTGGAATGCTACCCATAATGTTTTTGCTTACCAAATAGGTGAAAGAAATCAAATACAAAGATTTAGCGATGATGGAGAACCCAGTGGCACTGCGGGCCTTCCTGTTTTAGATGTTCTAAAACAGGAAGATATTAAAAATACTGCTATTGTAGTAACAAGATATTTTGGAGGCACGCTGCTTGGAACAGGAGGTCTTGTTAGGGCATATGGAAGATGTGCAAAAGAAGGGATTGTAGAGTCGGGAATAATAGAAAAAGTTCTTTATCAAAGATTTCATGTAACTACGGATTATCCAAGGCTTGGGAAAATACAGTATGAAATTTTACAAATGGGGAATGTTATTGAGGATACCGTTTATGAGGATAATATTACATTTATAGTATTAGTTGAAGAGGGCAAGGAAGAATCCTTTATAAATAGCGTAACAGATGTAAGTAGTGCCCAAGCAGAAATTAAAAATATAGAATATGTATACGGAGCATGGGTAGAAGATAAATTAATGATAGAAGAAATAGATAAATGAAATAGCGTTATACCTAGGAATTAATGAATAAAGAAATATGGCAGCAGTTAGACTTGGTAATTTAATCTTTTTTCATATTCACCGAAAAATTTTCCAATATGCAGTTGACATATCCATCATATATATAGTAAAATAAAACCGTGAATCCCGATAAGAATTAACGGAATTAAAGGAGGAAGAAAATGAATAAGATATATAATTCTATTGAAGAGCTAATAGGTAACACACCTATTGTTAAACTAAACAAATTAGTAGAAAAAGGCAGTGCCGATGTATATGTCAAATTAGAATGGTATAACCCAGGTAGCAGCGTAAAAGATAGAATAGCTCTCAATATGATAAAATCCGCAGAAGAGGCGGAAAAAATAAAACCAGGAGATACAATAATAGAACCTACCAGTGGAAATACGGGGATAGGGTTAGCTATGGTAGGGGCAGCTAGGGGGTATAATGTCATTTTAACAATGCCTGATACCATGAGTATAGAAAGAAGAAAGCTTCTTAAGGCATTTGGAGCAGAACTTATCTTAACCCCTGGACCAGAAGGAATGACTGGGGCTATCAATAAAGCCAAAGAATTAGTTGAACAAGAAGGATATTTTCTTCCGCAACAATTTGAAAATCCATCGAATCCAGAAATCCATCGACAAACCACAGGAATAGAAATTTTAGAAGCTATGGGCACAGATTTGGATGCTTTTGTAGCAGGAATCGGAACCGGTGGAACTATCACAGGTTGTGGGGAAGTCCTAAAAGAGGCAATTCCTGATATAGAAATAGTAGCTGTAGAGCCTACAAAATCAGCGGTACTTTCAGGTGAAAAAAAGGGTCCCCATGGTATTCAAGGTTTAGGGGCGGGCTTTATTCCAGAAATTTTAAATACTAATATTTATGATTCTATAGAAAAAATAACAGATGAAGAATCCCTAAGCATGGCTAGGAGAATGGCACAAGAAGAAGGAATATTGGTTGGTATTTCCACGGGAGCAGCCGTAGCAGCAGCTTTAAAAGTAGCAAGAAGACTTGGTAAAGGTAAAAAGGTATTAGCAATATCCCCAAGTTATGGTGAAAGATATCTAAGTACAGCATTATTCAATCAAGATTGATATGAACAAACAACCCTCTAGATCAACTGGAGGGTTATTATTATGATGAAAGGAAGCCAATTATGATAAAAGCAATTTTCTTCGATTTAGACAATACCCTATGGGATCATGATGCAGCACAGGAAAGAACCATAGAAAAAGTGTATGATTATTTAAATGAACTTCATCCCATAACTGATACGTTATATACCTTTGCAAAGGTATATAACGTATATAATGAAAAAGCTTGGAATGAATATAAAAAAGGAACCGTAACCCAAGAAAGACTAAGAGTACACCGTTTTATCGAACTATTAAACCATTATAATATTTACAATAATGATTTAGCAATAAAACTTAATGATATCTATATTTCTATATATCCCACATGGACTTATCTAATTAGGGGAGCAAAAGAACTTTTAGAGGAACTAAAAACAAAATATCCCCTAGGGATAATAACCAACGGAGTTGCAAACACCCAAGTAATTAAAATGGAAAAGTCGGGGCTTACTGGATATTTTAAATGGTTTATCTACTCGGGAGAGGTAGGTAAGGCAAAGCCCCAGCCTGAAATCTTTAAATTTGCCACGAAAAAAGCCCATATAAAAGAAGAAGAGACTTTATTTATAGGGGATGACTTTATGGGAGATATAATGGGAGCAAAGGCCTTAGGGATGAAAACCATATGGTATAATCCAAAAGGAGAAAGGGATGAAGAAGAAAACAAATATGCAGACTATATTGTTTTGAATTTGAAGGAAATAAGTAATATTGTCAAATCTCTAGAAACATGCTAAAATAACAGAGGCATATAAGAGTGTTATTTGGAATTTAAGGTTCTATAAATGTATAAGATTGTTAGGAGGAAAATAAATGGCTGGGCATTCCAAGTTTGCAAATATAAAGCATAAAAAAGAAAAAGCTGATGCTAAAAAGGGAAAAGTATTTACTAAAATTGGAAGAGAGATTGCAGTTGCTGTTAAAGAAGGGGGAGCCGATCCCGTTAATAATTCAAAACTAAGGGATATCATTGCTAAGGCTAAATCGAGTAACATGCCCAACGATACCATAGAAAGAAGCATCAAAAAAGCGGCAGGAGATGAAAACGGAGTTAATTATGAATCTATCACATATGAAGGATATGGTCCTAATGGGGTAGCTATTATAGTGGAAGTCTTAACCGATAATAAAAATCGTACAGCAGCAAATGTTCGCCATGCATTTACAAAGGGTGGAGGAAACATGGGAACAACTGGTTGTGTCTCTTTCATGTTTGATAGAAAAGGTCAAATTATTATTGAAAAAAATGATAATTTAGACGAAGACGAACTCATGATGTTAGCTTTGGATTCAGGGGCTGAAGATTTTATTTCGGAAGAAGAAGGATATGAAATATTAACTACTCCTGAAGATTTTTCTGTAGTAAGGGAAACAATAGAAAAGGCAAATATTGAGATGGCATTAGCAGAAGTGGCTATGATACCTCAAACTACTACAGAACTAACCAATGAAGAAGATATTAAAAAAATGCAAAAGCTCTTGGAAATTCTCGAAGAAGATGATGATGTCCAAGAGATCTACCACAACTGGGATGAACCAGAAGAGTAAAACAACCCCCCTATAGTAGCATTGCTATTAAGGGGGATTTTTAAAGTTCTTGTTTTATAAGAACTTTTAAATTATTATATAAATTGTATTTGTTTACTGTATAATTAATTTACGGAGGAAGAAATGAATATTATAAATTATAGAAAGCTATGGATATTAGTTCTGTTTTTACCCCTTTTCTTAGGTAGTTGTGTGAAAGTTGAACCTACCAACGAAAATATAGAGGATGAAATAGGGATACCGAACCAAGAAGAAAATATTGATGAAATAGAAAATCAGGAAGATATACTGATAGAGGGTAATAAGGCTATAAAATATAGTGAAGCAGAGGATCCTAGGGAAATAGTAATTACCTTCATGGGAGATGTAATGATGGATAGCTTTATAGGAGATTATATAAGAGAAAGGGGAGTAGATTACCCTTGGGAAGATGTATCCCATATTATAAGTGAGTCTGACTTAGCAGTTATTAATCTAGAAAGTAGTGTAAGCACCAGGGGCTCAACTAAAAAACCCGAGGGGTATGGATTTAGATCTCATCCTGATAGCCTTCAGGGTTTGGTTAATAGTAAAATAGATATAGTATCTCTTGCAAACAATCATACATTGGATTTTGGGGAAGAGGCTTTTTATGATACTTTAGAATCCTTAAATCAATATGGAATCGTATATGTAGGTGGGGGGAAAGATAAGGAAGAGGCAGAACAAGTAAGAATAATTGAGAAAAATGGGGTGAAAGTAGGCTTTTTGGCATATACATCAATAATTCCCTGGAGCAGTTGGGAAGCAAAAGTAGATAAACCGGGGGCTGCAATTTATAAAGAGGAATATAAAGAAAAGCTTCTTAAAAATATAGAAAGAGCATCAAAAGAGTGCGACATACTAGCTGTAATTCCCCATTGGGGAGTAGAATACGCAACAGTACCCGAGGAAAATCAAAGAGAATTAGCCCATGCCATGATAGATGCAGGGGCGGATGTCATCATAGGACATCACCCCCATGTGCTCCAGGGGATAGAATTTTATAAGGACAAGCCCATACTATATAGTATAGGTAATTTTATTTTTCTAAAAAATGATGATTTATGTGGAAGGACAGGAATATTTCAATTAACACTGGATAAAGAAGGATTCAAAAAAGGAGAATTTTATCCTGTTAATATCCAATACTGCAAAGCAAATTTATTGAATAAAGAAGAAGGAAGAGGAAAAGAGATAATAGATATGCTAAGGGAATTATCCTTCCCCTGGGGAACGATAATAAAAGAAAATGGTGAAATCCAAAAACCATGATTTCCTAAGCATCAATAGGGAGGGTTTCTGGGCCACCCCACAAACTCAAAAAGACGGAGGGACATTATGCTCAAGAAAAATGATATATACGAAATAATCATAGAGGAAGTAGCTTTTCCTAACAAAGGGATAGCCTATATAAATGGTGAAACAGTCATTATCAAAAATGCCATAAAAGGTCAAAAAGTGAAGGCCCGTATCACTAAAAAAAGAAGAGATAAGATTGAAGCATCTATTATAGAAATTATAGAAAGATCCCCCGTAGAAAAGAAAGCCCTTTGTCCCCATTTTGGCATATGTGGAGGTTGCAGCTATCAAACTCTCCCATATGATGAACAGCTAAAAATAAAGCAAAATCAAGTAAAACATCTCTTAGATAATGCTGGTATAGTAGATTATGAATTTTTAGAGATACTTCCTAGTCCATCAGAATACACCTATCGGAATAAGATGGAGTTTTCTTTTGGTGATGTTGAAAAAGATGGGGAATTAGCATTAGGAATGCATAAAAAGGGAGCATATTACGAAATGGTCACTGTTGATGGATGTAAAATAGTGGATGACGATTTTGTGAAAATAATGATGGAAGTTTTAGAATACTTTAAGAAAAGGAAAATACCATTTTACCATAATAGAAAACATGAAGGATACTTAAGACATTTAGTAGTAAGAAAAAGTATGAAACTAGGACAAATCCTGGTTAATCTTGTGACAAGTTCACAAATGGAGCTAGATTTAACGATTCTAGTAGAAAAAATAAAACAACTTGAACTTAAAGGTGAACTTAAAGGATTTCTTCATACCATAAATGATAGTCTAGCTAATATAGTAAAAAGTGATGAGACCGAAATACTTTACGGTCAAGACTTTTTTATGGAAGAAATTTTGGGACTAAAATTTAAGGTATCCGCTTTTTCCTTTTTTCAAACCAATTCCTTAGGAGCAGAAAAGCTATATTCCGTAGTTAGAGATCTTGCAGGAGACACAAGGGATAAAACGATATTCGATTTATACTGTGGAACTGGAACTATATCTCAAATAATAGCAGATATATCAAAGAAGGTTATAGGTATTGAAATAGTGGAAGAAGCAGTAGAAGCAGCAAAAGAAAATGCAAAGTTGAATAATCTTAAAAACTGTGAATTTATAGCGGGAGACGTCCTAACAAAAGTGGATGAACTTAAAGAAAAGCCTGACTTAATAATACTAGACCCCCCAAGAGACGGTATCCACCCAAAAGCAATAAACAAAATCATAAGTTTTGGTGCAAAACAGATGATATATGTATCTTGCAAACCAACATCCCTGATGAGGGATTTAAAAATATTCGAGGATAAGGGATATAAAGTTGAAAAGGTAAGATGCGTGGATATGTTTCCACAAACGAGCCACGTTGAGACGGTAGTATTGATGTCAAGGGTAAAATAGCATGAAGTCCGGAAACCCTGATATATCAAGGTTTTTCACACTTATGGATTTTAAACCCACCAAGCAAAAATTGCATTTTTTCACTTCGTGGAAACAGGTCAAAAAATGCCCAATTTGA
>JAAYQR010000009.1 GCA_012519205.1 Candidatus Epulonipiscium sp.
GGGGCATTTGCCCCATAATATTTTTTTGAGGATTTTGGGTAGACATATATGGAGAGGATGTAGGAAAGGGCTGCTGAAAATACATATTATGTACCTCCTATCTTTTTTATCTTGTTTGTTCTTATTTATATATTTATTCCCAAGCTAGTTTTTTATGATGAATTTTTAACTTTATAAAATTTAATCATTTTTTAGCATAAAATGATTATAAACTACAAATAATGTATATAAGTGATTACTTTATTGAATAAAAGGATGTGACTTCATGAGAAAACGGTTTAGGCTCTTATTTCCTATTTTAGTTTTAGTTAGCTTTTGTGTAACGGCAATCTCCTCCATGCCCGTTAGTGCCAATAAATACAGCACTTTTAAATGGGCCTCTGTTAAACAGGTAGAAATTACAGCCTACAGTCTTAATGTAAGAACTGGTCCTGGGATTTCTTATCCTGTGGTATCTCGTCTGAAAAAAGGGCAAATTGTAAATGTCTTGGGCTCTTTAAATGATTGGTATATTGTTCACCTACCCAATGATTCTATTGGGGTGATCACCAATAAGTTTACAAAGGCATACACCTACAATTCTGCAAAAGAAGACTCTGTGGAAACAAATACTATACCCACTTTAGCTACTTCTAATGACGATATGGCTCAAAAGGAAGAAATCATGTTGGATTATATTAATATAGAAAGAAATCAGCTTGGACTTCCATCCTATGTAATGGATATGGAGCTTTCTAATATTGCTTCTATAAAAGCAAAGGATATGGCTGAAAACAATTACTTTAGTCATATTTCTCCAACCCATGGCACACCTTTTGAAATGATGAAGCAATTTGGCATATCTTATAAGATTGCTGGGGAAAACATTGCTGCTCATAGCTCAGTTAAAAATGCCCATGATTCTTTTATGGGGAGTCCCGGACATAAAGCTAATGTACTCAATAAAAATTATGATAAAATCGGTATAGGAATCGCTCCAGATAAGAAATATGGTTATATCTATGTTCAATTATTTAAAAAGTAGGGCTATATGCCCTACATTTTTTTAAATAATTGATCTAGTTTATTTAATAACATGAAGTTTCCTCTAACCTTTAATTGCCCCGTCATAAATCCTTTTTGGGCTGATAATTTACCCTTTAGGATATCTATCCATATATCCTCATTCATTATCATGACTATATCGGCATTCTCATTAACTCCCTCAAAATAGGTACATTCTCCATTTTCAATACGAATATAGGATTCAAAACCTTCTGCTCCTTTAATATTAAACTGAAAAACTCCTTTAAATTCTGCTGCAAGATGGGGTTGAAAGTAATGACAAAGATTTTTTGTCATTTGTTTACATGTTTTTTTATTTTCAACTACAGCTTTTGTTGATGGTTTTTGATATATTCCATAGGAGTTTATATCTTTATTATTACCACCTAATTGTTCTTTAAAAAAGTCGGCAAGTTCTTCTATATCTTTTGCCTGTTCCTCGGTAAATTGTTCAAAATTAACCGATTTAATTTCAACTTTTTCCTCTGGATTATCGGTTTTTACGACTATTGGGGGTGCCCAAGGGGTTATCTTACTTTCATTAGATTCTGATATTCCCTTTTTGTTGATAGACTCAATGTAACTTCTGTTATTATCACTGCTAGGAAGTCTAAGTCTTTGCTGTCTAGATATTCGATAGAAATCTTCTATTCTTTTTTCGATAGTTTCCTTTATATCTTCTATTTCTTTTGAATCCTTTGTATATAAAGGGATTCTGCCTCCCTCTACCCCTCCTAGCATCTCCCATGCCCTTAGAATGTATTCTGCTGCTTCTCTCTCACCAATAGAATCCGATATAGCAATGGCAAAGCCCTGCTTATTCTTAAGTGATTCTTTATAGTTTGGATTGACTAAATTATCTAAGAACACTTTTATTATTCCCGTTGGTGCCATCAAAATTACCTTCGTGGCAAAAATAACTGCATCGGCTTCTTTTATTTTTTGGGTAATTTGTTTTATGTCTTTTTTATTTCCTTTGTTGTAGTAATCTATATTATAGTGGTCTAAAATTATCTCTTCCACTTCTACATTAAGTTCCTTTAAGGTATCTGAAACAACCTTTATAACAAGATTAAGTATGTTTTCTTTTTTATTGACTCCCCCATAAATTATCACTGCTTTCATATTTCCACCCCTTTTATGAAATTAAAATTCAGGAAGTTCTTCTGACCTCATCCATTTATAGAAGAATATTTTCAAAGAGGTACCATGTACTTCTTCTGCCGTATCGCAAAATCCACCTATATCTACATTTCTAAATGCATATTTTTCGTAATATGTTTTTAGGAACTCGTTAAATTTTTTGTCCCCCATTTTTTTCTTAAGGGCATGTATCATCAGTTTTCCCCTAGTATAGTGAATATTATAATAGGATTCCCAGTTAGAAAATGCACTTAAATTGCTATATAGACTGGTTTCCCTCATAGGTTCCATCAAAATTGTAAGTTCTTGTCTTTTTTTATCCATTGTCTTATCTATATCCTTTTCCGAAAGATATATATATTGTTCAAGATAGGTAACTAGTGCCTCGTCTAGCCAAGGCTCCTTTGCCTGATTATTGCCAATTATATTATAAAACCATTGATGACCTATTGCATGGGTAATGCTTGTAGGATTTTCTATCCCCCTTATTATCCTAGAATCTATTAAGATAAAGGTTGGGTATTCAATGCTAGTAGGGGAAAAAAGTTCTCCTTCTACAATATCTAGTTCAGAATAGGGATACGAACCTATAGTCTTGCTAAAATATCCTAAAGACATTTCTGCCGTCTTAAGTATCCTTTTCGTATCTATATTTTTGCTGGTATGATATAAATTAATATTAATACCCTCTTCAGTTTCTATAGATGCCTTATTAAATTCTTCACTTATACCTAGAGCAAAATCCCTTACCATTTTAGCTTCCACCGTTGTTTTTTTATCGTTTTCCATTATTATTTCTTCTTCTTCCCCTGTCGCAACAACTAGATAATCCTTTGGGGTTGTGATGGTTACTTTGTAATTTGCTATATCGGTATAAAAAGAATCCCCTACCGGATAGTACACTCCCTTATTCCAGCCATTTTCATCATATACTGCTATTGTAGGAAGAAAGTTTCCCATCCATAAGGTTTTATCATTAGCTCCAATTCTATAGGCAATTTGAGGAATCTTCCCTTTAAATTGTATGATAATTTCCGTAGCCTCTTTAACCTCCACAGGTTCTCTTGGTGTAATCTCTAAAAGGGTTTCGCTTTCATTAAAGATAACCTCTTCGTTGTTAATAAGCACTGACTCGATTTTTATGAATCCTTCATCAAAACCTCTTTTGTGTATTTCATCTTCATACTCTAAAAGATATGGCTTTATTTTGCTATTTTTTTTAAATGCATTAAGATATAAATTAAAGTATAGTATTCCTAATGGCTTCTCGGTTTGATTTGTATATTGTATTTTTTGAATCCCTTCAAAAGTTCTTTCCTTAGGATTTATTTTTAAATCCACAATATACTTATTATAAACGGCTAAGTCCCTACCCTTATTTTCTACTTTCAAAGCCTTTTCATTACTATTTGGTAGTTCCTCATTTAAAATAACAACTACAGGCTCTTTATCTTTATCTATTTCCTTATAGCACCCTATTTGAACTAGTGCTATACATATAATCATGATAAAAGCCTTCATTCTCTCTATAGCTGACATAATTGTTTCCCCCTAAACAACTATTGCGTTTCAAGCTTATTATCATATATTTTTTCTAAATTGTAAAGTAATTCATTAGCCAAGGTATTTTTGGGCTTCTTTTAAGTAACAGGTTTTTATATCTTCAATTTCCCAGTAAGTAAAAAATAATCTTCTTGTCATTTTAAGGTGAAGGATGTCACCTTTTCGAAGGTATGGTACTAAACTTTCGTCTAAGAGTACTTTTGCGTATCTGCCTGTGGGCTTTTTCTTTATGGTTATGGAGCAGTCCGGAAAAATATCTATTACTTCAAAATATCCCTGTTCAAAAACTCCGTTTTTTTCTTTCATACTCTTTTTGTATTTGTTTTGTCTATAACATCTTAAATCAATAATTAGAGGGTCGATACTAAGTACAGGGTTTCCTACAAACTTTGAAAATGCCTTTGATAAATGAATAATACGAATAAATTCATCCATAAATTTATCTACGGGGATAAATGTATTTAGTTCCTCTAGCTTATATTTTGACTTTAAGTATGTAAAATATTTTTGGATAGAAGGGAAAAGAAAATAGAGCTTTTCTTCGGATAGCATTTTATTTTTCTTTGGAAGCCAGTATAAGAAAAATTCATCAAAAAATCTCCTATCTAAATCTTCAATTTCTAATCCAGGCTCCATCTCCCTACAATATTCCCTTAGTAAATTAATACATTTAATGTCTTTAGGTTTCTCTGTAGGCGAAGGATTTACATAAGAAATGTAATCTTCAATAGTTTGTAATACTGTCATATATTCCACCATCCTATTTGTTCTATCTACTGTTTATTCTTAACTTTATCCGGTGAAATATACATTACTAAAAATCAAAACATAAAAAAACACCGAATGGGGACATTCGGCGTTTGGAGATAAGAAACGGGGTTTTCTTATCTAAAAGATATAAATGACATATGTGAATAATAAAATGTTATCAACATGTTATCCACATAGTTATCCACAGCAATACTATACCATGTCTTTTAAACTTAGTCAACTATTTTTATACTTATGCATAAAAATCAGGGTATAATACATATGAAACTAAATAAATATATTATAATATACTATGAAAGGAGTTTTATTATGGTTAAAACTAAATTAAAGTCTCTTCCTTCGAGGAATGAGCTGGATAAAAACTTCATATGGAAAATTGAAGATCTCTACCCCTCCGATAAGGACTGTAAAAACGATATGCTTCAGCTAGAAAGTTCTTTTGATAAACTATCCAAATTTCAAAACAAATTGGGTGACTCTTCCGATAATCTTTTATCTTGTTTAATTCTAAATGATGAATTATCCCAGATTATTGAAAAAATCTATGTATATTCCCATATGAAATTACATGAAGATACCTCTAGTAGCATTTACCAAGCTTTATCCGATGGAGCCAAATCTCTATCTATTAAGTTTTCTGCTATAGCTTCTTTTATTATTCCCGAAATATTACTGATTCCTGAGGATACTTTATATAGGTATATCAACGAAAATGAAAGTCTTAAACTTTACACCCATTTTCTCCATGATTTATTAAGACAAAAAGAGCATATTCTTTCTAAGAAAGAGGAAGAACTTTTAGCTAGAGTATCTGAAATAGGGGGAACCCCTCAAAGTATTTTCACCATGCTTAATGATGCGGATATGAATTTCCCTCCTATTAAAGGCGAAGATGGAAGTGATATTGAAGTAACTAAGGGGAGATTTGTTAATCTAATGGAAAACCTCAATAGGGATATTAGAAAGGCAGCCTTTAACTCTCTATATTCCAGTTATATTAATCAAAAAAATACCTTAGCAGCCATATATAATGGAAGTGTCAAAAAAGATGCCTTTTTTGCCACTACACGAGGGTACCCTTCTTCCCTAGAGGCATCTCTTTTTGCCGATAATATCCCCCTTGAGGTATATACCAATTTAATAGACACTGTTCATTCTAATATACATCTCATGCATAGATATGTATCCCTTAGAAAAAAACTTTTAAATCTTGATGAACTTCATATGTATGATTTATATACCCCCATTGTTCCTGATATAGATATGAAGATACCTTATGAAGAAGCCATCAAAATAGTTAAAGAAGGGTTGGCTCCCCTAGGAGATGACTACATTAAAATACTCCATAAGGGACTTTTTGGAGGCTGGATTGATGTATATGAAAATAAAGGTAAAAGAAGCGGGGCCTATTCCTGGGGAGCATATGGGACCCACCCTTATGTTCTTTTAAATTACCAAGATAATATTAATAATTTATTTACCTTGGCCCATGAAATGGGACATGCGCTTCACTCCTATTATTCAGATGAAGCTCAGCCCTATATTTATGCCCAGTATCCCATTTTTCTTGCTGAAGTAGCTTCTACCGTAAATGAATCCCTACTTATGCAGCATCTGTTAAATAATACCACGGATAAAAATAAAAAGGCTTATCTTATCAATCACTTCATGGAGCAATTTAGGGGAACTTTATTTCGCCAAACTATGTTTGCAGAATTTGAAAAGATTACCCATGAGATGTGGGAAAGGGGGGAAGCCTTAACCGTGGATAGCCTTTGCGAAGTATATAAAAATCTAAATATAAAATACTACGGACCTGATATTATTATAGATTCTGAGATTAGCTTTGAATGGGCAAGAATCCCCCATTTTTATAATGCTTTTTATGTATACAAGTATGCTACAGGGTATTCTGCAGCCATTGCCCTATCTGATGGAATCCTAAATAATAAAGCAGGATCCCTAGATAGTTATCTTACCTTCCTAAAAAGCGGTGGTTCCGATTATCCCATCAATATTTTAGAAAGGGCAGGAGTTGACATGAAAAGCCCCGAACCCATAAAAAAAGCTTTAAAAGTCTTTGAAGGATTGCTGGTTGAAATGGAAAAAATGTAGGAGATATCTCCTACATTTTTATCATAGAGGGGGAAGCTTTAAGACTTGTCCCTCATAGATTTTATTTGGACTTTCTAATTCATTAAAGTCTACTATCTTATTTACTACCTCTGTGGTTTTGTAATGATTGTAACATATTCTATTTAAGTTATCCCCCCTTTGTACCGTATAAGTATCAAAATCATTTTCTTTAACTGTTTCCTCAGTTTCTTGTATTATAGACTCTTCTTTTATTTCTTCTATAACCATCCTTTCTTCTGTGGACATTGATTCTTCTGAAAGCTCTATGTCCTCTAGAACTTCTTTATGTGTATCCGCAGGGACTATTTCTTCTGTTTCAGCAAAGACTACTTGAACATTTTCATGGCTTAGTTGGGTCAGAAGGCTTGTATAACTAGAATCTATACTGTCTAATTCATTTTCTAATTTGGCCAATCTATCCCTATGCTGAATCAATCCAACTGCCATAGTGACACACATTAAAAATAATACAATACTTAATGCCGTTACTAGGTTATAAATCTTTTTATTTTGTATTTCTTGTTTCCTCATTTTATCTTTCTTTCTAAAATGCATTACCACATCTTCTTTTTCATCATTTAACTCCTCGTTAGAAGCTCCTACTTTATGATTGACCATGTATTCTTGCATCCGTTCGTTCTTATCATAATACATGTAATAGCCTTCTGCCGATTTTATTTCTTCTTCATCCCATATGAAAAATGCTTCTGCATTTTCTATAGGGTCGATAATCATAAAGGATTGATAGGATTCCCTAAAATAATCCTGATGAATACGGATATCCTGGGTTGTAAGAAAAATACCATATCCAGGTTGTGTATGCATCCATCCCATAAGTTCGCAATCTGGAAAGTACCTATTTATCTTCTTTTGCATTTCCTTAATTTGAGGTTCTGTAACCAAAACCTCTCCTTCACAGAATAAATCCTCAAATTGTATAGCGCCGCTAATAATTGCAGCCTTTTTACCTAGCTCCTCGGTATAGTATCCTACCAAAGCCGCGCCCTTTTCTTCCCCGCGATTTGTTTTAGCATATTGGTATAAGTATGTGTACACATAGTCTTCTAGATAAATATTTAGACCTTTTGGCTCCTCCCCTATTAATTTTGCATTCTCTAGAAAGGTAAATGTATTATTTTGATTCTCTTTTAGTTCATCCCCACAATCTGGAGGTCCGTAAAAAAACTCACTCATATTTCATCCCCCTCGTACATATATTACCATTTCGAATATATATTACCATATACTTTTTATACTTTTTAGTAATTTATGTCGAAGGATTCCTTTTTTTTATCTTCTTTTTTCACCAAAAAACAGCATTCATCTTAGACTTGAAATATATTCCACCTATATATTTATTAAGATATGGAATACTAAAAATAACTATTCTCTCAAAAGGTGGTAATTTCGTGCAGCTTTCCCAAAAGAAAAAAATATCTCAAACCTATATAAAGGTAAATAAAACCCAGTCACTTAGGGAATTTACAACTAGTTTTTATGACTATTTTTCAAAAAAAATACCCCTGCATGATGGTGTTGTTATTTTATGTATCGGTACGGATAGGGCGACAGGGGATAGCTTAGGACCCCTCATAGGCTATAAATTAAAATATATGTCTTATCCCAATGTATTTGTTTATGGAACCCTAGATGACCCTGTCCACGCTAAAAACTTACAAGAAACTCTTAAATTAATTGATAAAAATCACAGTAATCCTTTAATTATTGCTATCGATGCATGTCTTGGTAAAATGGAGCACATAGGGTATATCACCTTAGGCGAGGGCTCGATAAAACCCGGTGCTGGAGTCCAAAAGGAACTGCCTTCCGTAGGGGACTTATTTATAACCGGTATAGTTAATTTTAGCGGATTCATGGATATGCTTGTTTTGCAAAATACTAGGCTATCCATCGTCATGCAAATGGCAGATGTGATTTCCTCCGGCATTAAGCATGGCCTATGGAAACATTATAATAAACTAGATAATCAATTGACTTCTTATTAATTAGGGTAATCTACAACTTCTCCCTCCCAGGTACGGAGCTTGATGCTCTCTTCTCCCCATGAGAGAATATAATTAGGCAGTATTGGTGTTTTCCCTTTTCCTTTTGGGGCATTGATTATGTACGTAGGTACCGCCAATCCTGAGGTATAACCCCTTAGTTTTTCCATAATTTCCATTCCTTTTTGGACCTTTACTTTAAAATGACCCGTACCTACAACTTCTTTCGGGTGAAAAATATAATAGGGTTTTATCCTTATCTTCAAAAGTTCTTGATTTAACTTTTTCATTATATAGGCATCGTCATTAATTCCCTTTAGGAGAACTGCTTGATTCCCGAGTACTACCCCCGCCGAGCAAAGCTTATCTGTAGCCTCTTTAGCCTCCTTAGTCACTTCTATGGGATGATTAAAATGTGTATTAAAATAAATCGGTGGGAATTTTTCAAGAAGACTACACAACTCGTCGGTTATTCTTTGGGGCATGGTGACTGGGGTTCTACTGCCTATCCTTATAATTTCTATATGGGGAATTTCATGAAGTTCCGATAATATCCAATGGAGTCTTTTGTCAGAAAGCAAAAGGGCATCCCCCCCTGTTATTAGGATATCCCGAAGTTCCTTTTGACTTTTTATATATTCTATACAGTTTTTTAAGTCCTCCTGGGGTAAATGTAAATCCTGTTGACCTATACATCGTCTTCTTTGGCAGTGCCTACAATACATGGCGCATTGATTGGTTACTTTTATTATAAGCCTATCGGGATATCTCCTTGTTATCCCTTCCACTGGGGAAGTATATTCTTCCCCCATGGGATCTTTTTCTCCTGCTTCTACCATCTCCTCAATAGAAGGAATAGCCTGTCTTCTTATTGGGCAGTTGGCATCATTGGAATCCATTAAACTAGCGTAATAAGGCGAAATAGCCCATCTATATTTTTTCCCTATTGATTTTATTTGGATACTTTCTTCCTCTGAAATATTTAATATTCGTTTAAGGATTTCTATATCTGATATACGATTATTAACCTGCCACTTCCAATCATCCCACTCCTTATTTGTGGCTCCTAAAATACTCATAATTCGTTTTTTATTTTCTTGTATCTCATCTTCCCTATTAAAGCCAGTCCTTATTAACTCCTTTTTATCAGAATAATCTTTTATCCTACTTTTTAATATCTCTGCTCTTTCTAGAGATATATTTCTTATGCCTCTTTTATCCATATCATCACCCTTGTAGTATTATTTGTAAATTAATTATAACACTATAAAAGTGACAACTCAATTATAAAATAAGTTTGTCTGTATGTTTTTGGATAAATAAAATAAAAAAGACGTTTTAACGTCTTATATTATTCAACCAAATATCCCTTTTCTCTTAAATTACATTCTATTTCATCCAATATTTTTTCAGTCTTTGCCTCTATCGTATGCATATGTATCCTATTAGTAAGCCTTAAAAGTGGCACTGTTTCATTTTTTTTCATTATTTCCATAAATTCCTTTAAGTCTCTTCTAGATTCTATCATCAAGTCAGCAGTTATTTCACCATAAATTGGATGCTCTATAATCACGTCTATAATGCTTCCTCCAAGGTCCACTATGGCAGTTAATTCATTTTCTATTTTTTCTTTCTCATGTTGTACTGTTACAACTCTTTTATGGGTACTACCTTTTTCTATATAATATATATATCCCCTAGCAGTAGACATAATATTTATATTTTCTGCTCTTAAAAGGGCAATATCTTGAACTATTATTTGCCTACTAACGTTTAACTTTTCTGCTAAGTAGCTACCGCTTAAGGGAATCTTAGACTCTTTCAATAGTTTTATTATCTCTTGTTTTCTTTGTTCTTTTGTCATAAAATACCCCCTTTTTTATAGGGTGGCAAGTAGCCACCCACATGTTTTATAGTATCTTAAACTACTTTATCCTTTTTAATAATTCATTTCTTAATTCTTTATATCCTGGTTTCCCAAGTAATGCAAACATATTATTTTTATATGCCTCTACTCCTGGCTGGTCAAAAGGATTAACTCCTAAGATATAACCACTTATACCACAAGCTTTTTCAAAGAAGTATAAAAGTTTTCCGATATAGTATTCATTTATTTCAGGAATATTTATAACTAGATTAGGAACTCCCCCATCTACATGAGCAAGAAGGGTACCCTGGAAAGCCTTTTTATTTACAAAATCCATTGTCTCTCCAGCAAGATAATTTAGCCCATCTAAATCTTCCTTCTCTGATTCTAATGTGATATCCTCTCGGGGTGTTTCTACATTTAGTACGGTCTCAAAAAGACTCCTTCTTCCATCTTGAATATATTGTCCTAAGGAATGAAGATCTGTCGAAAAGTCAACTGCTGCAGGGAATATTCCTTTATTGTCTTTCCCTTCGCTCTCCCCATAAAGCTGTTTCCACCATTCGGATATATAATGAAGGGCAGGCTCATAATTAACTAGTATTTCATTTTGTTTTCCTTTTCTATATAAAATATTACGGATTAAGGCATATTGGTAAGCTGAGTTGTTTTCAAATCCTTCTTTAGAATACTCCTCTCTTCCATCCTTTGCCCCTTCCATAAGTTTGTCGATATCTATACCTGAAGTAGCAATAGGCAAAAGTCCAACAGGCGTTAGTACTGTAAAACGACCTCCTACATCATCAGGAATGATAAAAGTTTCATATCCCTCTTCTTCTGCCAGTTTTCTAAGGGCTCCTTTTTCCTTATCGGTGGTAGCAAAAATTCTTTCTCTTGCTCCTTCTTTTCCATATCTTTCTTCTAGGTATTTCTTAAATATTCTAAAAGCAATCCCAGGTTCCGTTGTTGTCCCGGATTTGGAAATTACATTTACACTAATATCTTTTCCTTCTATGAGCTCTAATAGATGTTTTACATATGTACCACTTATATTATTTCCTACAAAATATATTTCTGGAGTTTGTCTTTTTTCTTTTGGAAGCATATTATAAAAAGAATGACTAAGTCCTTCTATCACAGCCCTAGCCCCTAAATAAGAGCCCCCGATACCTATAACTATCAATACATCTGAATGTTTTTTGATTCTTTCTGCTGCCTGCTTTACCCTATCAAATTCCTCTTTATCATACTCTAAAGGAAGGTCAATCCATCCTAAAAAATCATTTCCTGCCCCTGATTTTTCATGAAGCATTTTGTGGGCACCCTCTAACTGCCATTTTGAATGCTGTATTTCTTCATTAGAAATACCTGCATTAGTATAGTCAAATACTATGTTTTTCATCTTGTTCCTCCTTATACTTCCTTGATTATTTTTAAATTTTACGTAAAAAGTATACCATTTCTTATTCAAGTTTTAAACCCAAAACTTTATTGTATCTTAATTTTATAATTCATCTAAAGAAGCAAAGCTATACCCTTGTTCCCTTAAATATTCAATGATATCTCCTAATGCTTCAGTATTGGATGAAGATACCGCATGGAGAAGAATAATTGCGCCATTATGATGATTGAGTGCTACATGAGAAAAAGCTTCTTTTTTTCCCGGTTGATTATTAACATCCCAATCCAAGTATGCCATGCTCCAAAAAATTGTTTTATATCCTAAATCTTTTGTAATATGCAAAGTTCTCTCGCTATATTCTCCGGCTGGGGGCCTAAAATATAAGGGCATATCGGTTTTTGTTATTTCTTTAAAATATCTAGCTGTTTCATTTATTTCGTACTCTATCTCTTCTTTGTTTTTATCAGGGAGTCTTGGGTGAGTTACACTGTGATTACCCACTATATGCCCCTCTTCAACCATTCTTTTTACTAGTTCTTGCTGGCTTTTTATGTAAGGTTTTGTAACGAAGAAAGCTGCTTTTACTTTATGTTCTTTTAGTATATCTAGTATTTTACCCGTGTATCCATTTTCATAACCTTCGTCAAAGGTTAAGTATATCCTTTTTTCCCTAGTGTTGCCCAAATAGTAAGTATCGTATTTTACAATATCTATTTCTCCTTGGGCTCCTGGGGGAAGATTCTGGGTGTTTCTTTTAAACCACCATGATTTTAAATCGTTAGAAAGGGTATTACTTTTTTCTATATCTGTAGTTTTATATACCTGTCTTTCTACTTCTTTTTGGGGTTCTTCTTTCACTTTTTCAGGTTTTTCTAGTTCCTTTTTAGGTTCTAAAGATCGTTTATCTTCCTTAGCTTCTAAAATCGTTTTCTCTTCTTCTTTAGACTTTTCTTCCTTTTTAGAGGACTGTTCTAACCTTTGTTCTATAGGGGTTTCTAATGGCTCTTTTATAGATTCCTCCATAGGTATATTTTTAGAATAACACCCTACTAAAACACTAGAGGTAAGTATTACCGCCAAAAATATCTTGTTATTCATAGCATCGTCTCCTTTGTGTATACCCCTATCTATCACAAAGATATTATAGCATATAAACACAAAACTTTGTCAAAAAACCAACTCTTGCGAGTTGGTTTTCTTTATAAAAGTGGGCTTTCGTGACAAGCTTTAAGCCTTTCCCATCTTCTATTTATTTCTTCTTGTATACTTTCTACTATATCAGAGTATTCGGGCTTTACCATATGTTTTGTTCTTCCCATCATCTTTAGCCAATCGATAACAGGTATTTTTTTATTTCGTGCTTCAGGATCATAAGTTATAGTAGTTATACCCTCTTCTATCTCATATAATGGATGGTAACAGCTATTTACAGCTGCATCTATCACACTTCTTTCGTATCTTGGGTTGTCATTCCAGTTAAGAGGACAAGCTGAAAGTGCTTTAACAAATGCCAGACCATATTCATTGGCATATTTTTGGGCCTTAGCTGCCTTTTTGATAAAATCTGTTGGATGGCTTTCTGCTACGGTTGCTACATAGGGGATATTAGTGGCTGCTAAAATCTGGGCTGTATCTTTATGGAAGGTTGCTTTTCCCTTTTGGGATTTACCAACATGGGAAGTTGAACTTTTTGCTCCTTTTGGAGTGGTATAGGATAGTTGATATCCCGTGTTCATATATCCACCATTATCATATTCCATTATTATCATTCTGTGGTTTCTAAGGGCCGCTCCTATGGCAGGTCCCATACCTATATCAAGACCTCCATCCCCACTCACCATTACAAAGGTAAAATTATCTCCCTTGGGTATTTCGCCTCTTCTTTGCTTTTCATGGAACATTTCTACTAATCCAGATAGGGTGGCAGCTCCATTTTGGAATAAATTATGGACAAAGCTTACCCTAAAAGAAGTCTTAGGGTATGGTGAGGTAACAACATATCCACAACCTGTTTGGAATAAGAGAACAACTTCCCCTTCAATTCCCCTAAGAAGCATATTTACGTTAACAGGTATTCCACATCCCGGACAGGCTCCATGGCCTGATACCCATCTTTTTGGCATTGCTGTTGAGTCTTTTACGATTCCACCTTTAACCTTCATTCTTCCTGTTTCTTCATCTACAGTAACCGTTGTTAACCCTGGACGAGCTTTATCCCCTATAATAGGGTCGAAGTATTCTTGTACCTCATAACCGTCTTTTCCCTCATAATGACCAAAGTAATCGAATCTTTTATCGACTTTACCTTTTTGGGCTATATCGTGGGCCTTACTTAACATCTCTGCTCCCTCTTCGATATAAAAATCCCTGCCACTTAAACCATATATAAAACTCGAAACCTCTATATTTGCTTTATAATCCTGTAGGGCTGCCTTTAGTTCAAGGGTCATATTCCCTCCCTGAGCACCATAGCTATCTTGCCTATCTGCCACTATAATGGATTTTACATTTTTACAGATATTATAAAGTTCCTCCTTAGGAAATGGTCTTAATACATTAGAAGTAAATACCCCTACCTTCTTTCCTTCTTCTCTTAATTTATCTACTGCCAATCTTGCAGTATCATAACTAGATCCGAGGATAAATAATGCAGCTTCGGCATCGTCCATCATATAACCTTCTACCATATTGTATGTACGGCCGGTTAGTTCTTCATATTCTTTAAAAACTTGAGGTATTACGGTCCTTGCCTCTTCCATAGCCAGGTGAAGCTGATATTTATTATTGAGTACATCGGGTTCATTCATGTAGCTACCAATAGCCACAGGGTTTTCCTTATCAAGAGCAGTGTATTCCAATGTCAATTCTCCTAGGAAGTCTTGAACATCTTTATCTTTAGCAATAAGGTGGGTCTTTCTTTTTTGATGACTGGTAAAAAATCCGTCAAAGGCAACAATAATGGGGAGTTTAACTTTTTCTGCAATCTTAGGGGCACAAATATTAAAATCGTATACTCTTTGGGGGTCCTTTGCAAATAATATAATCCACCCTGTATTAAGGGCATACATAATATCACTATGATCCCCTTTTATGGAAAGGGGGCCTGATATAGTTCTGCAGGCTACATTTAAGACCATGGGGAAACGAGTTCCTACTGAACGGGAAGCTGTTCTAATGAGAATAATAAACCATTGGCGGAGGTAGCATTAAATACCCTTCCTCCCCCTACTGAGGCTCCATAACAGATTCCTGCGGCCCCGTGTTCTCCATCTGCAGGAACCATAACAACATCATGTTCTCCCTCTGCCTTTAGAAGATCTAGGTGTTCTGCTATTTGGGTCGATGGGGTAATTGGGTAATAACCCATTACATGATAATTTATTTGTTTAGCTGCATATGCAGCCAGTTCATTTCCACTTTCGAATACGACTTTCTGTTCTACCATAGTGCTGCCTCCTTAATCTAATTCGTTAGTTGTATAGGATTCGGAACGCATCCAAGAGTTAGGACCTACATCTTCAAATTCCATTTTATCTAGTTTTAATTCTTGGTTGCGAACATGGGTCTTCCAAATGTCTACATCTTTTTCCATCCCTGCAGATAAGGCATCTGTCGGACATGCTTCAACACAACGAAGGCATCCTTTACAGTGATGATAATCAGGCCCTAGATTAACCATGGAAGGTTTGCCCTTATACTCTCCTAATACAAATTGGTACACCATATCAGGACAGGTGGAATCACACATACCGCAATTGATACAATACTCCTTTTTAAATATGGGAATATAACCTTCCCGGCTTGCCGATAAATCATTACTTATGGTACTGCCATAAAGGGGATTAATGCCTCCGATAGGGGCATTGTCATAGCCCCATTCCCTTTTAACCTCTTTGTATTCTTGGTAAGGATATTTCCCATCGTCTTCGTATTTCTTAGTTGTTACATTATTATATCCTTTTTCAAGTCCTTCTAAATTCCCCTTAAGGGCTACAGGATATTTCTTACCTATAGTATCTTCTACTATCTCTTTTAGGGATTCTAAGGGGATAAATCCAGATGCCTTAGCAATTGCACCAAGCATTATCATATTCACTCTAGTTTTAGCTTCCATTGCAAGATTAAGGGCATTCACACATACTAAGGTCCCTGCATGCATTTTAAGCCTGTCCCTTATGGCATCAGGAGCTTCATCGGTATTAACTACTACTGTTGTATCAGGACCTACCCCTGCCATAACAGGGATTTTGCCTGCTAACCTTTCATGGAAAAGTCCTAATAAATGAGGGGTTTCTATAGGACTATTTAATCTTATTTCTTGGTCGGAATTGCACCAGCGTATGTAGGATTTAACTGGGGTGCCCCTTTTTTCAGAACCATAACTTGCAAAAGTAGAGCTGTTAAGTCCTAAATAAATTGCCCCTAGCTCTCCCAATATCTTACCGCTTAAGTTTGCTCCTAATCCCCCTATACTTTCTAGACGGATTTCATAAAAGCCGTGTTCGTTGGTTACAGGTAATTTGACCTTTAAAGTTTCCATAAGATTCCTCCTAGACTACTTTACTTTAGTAGTTTAATTCTTTACCTAGTATTATCCTTCATTTGTGAATTTATACTCCTTTTTCTTCTCTATAAAACTGTTGTATGAGCCATTCTATTTCCTCATCTTTCATATCTGTCTCGACATTATTTTTTTCTTTTTCTTCCCCATAAATACTGAACGATTTAGATTTTCCTTCTTTGAAAATATCATGTTCCATAGAAACCCTTTGCATACTTGGTAAATAGGAATTATCTAGATACTCTTCAATCTCAATAAATAAGAGATTTCTTTTTTCCGGTAGAGCCAGTATCATTTCCAGTCCTATTAAAAAAATGAAGGAAGCCGTCCCACCTATAAGGGGATAAAAAGGGCTATCAATCTTTTCAGATACCAATATGAATGTGGCAAGCAATCCCAAAAAAAGAGTAAGTATTTCAGTTTTTGATATGATTTGTTCCCAATAGTAAATAGGAATAAAAAAATTCTTTGCTTGTTGTAACTTGATTTAATAATTGCTTCCGTATTTGTTTTATTAAACCCCTTTTCCTTATAGAGCCTATATGTCTTAATAATTTTATCTAAGGTGGGGTCCTTTGATAACCTCTTGCTTTCCTTTATCCATTTTTTAAAAGATTTCTTGAAATACCTAATACGAATGGTTAAAAATAATAAGCTGATTAGTCCTAAAGCAAAGAATCCTATTATAGCCCCTTGTAATATCGGTACTAATTGTATATACATTGATAAATCCATAAAAACACTCCTCCCATTATTTTACACATATTACTAATTATACATAGTATTCTTAAAATGTCAATTACTTACATTTGAAATAAAAAAGATGCCCTTAGGCATCTATATAAGTAGGATAAATCTATTATTCTTAATATCTTATAGGTTTTTTAACATTTCAAGGAGTATCTTATTGGAGTTTTCTGAGGCTTTATTTACAAATTCCTGAAAATTAATATCTGCACTGTTATCTGCCTTATCAGAAATTGAACGAATTATTACAAATGGGACTTTATTAAGATAACAAGTATGGGCAATACTGGCTCCTTCCATCTCTGCGCAATAGGCCTTAAAATTATCCCATATTCTTTGTTTTTCTTCTAAACTAGAGATAAACTGATCCCCGCTGGCAATCCTTCCTATAAATACATTAGGCCTTGGGTTAAGAAAATGAATACATGTTTTAGCTAAATCAATTAGCTTTTCATCAGCCTTAAAAAAGCTCTCCCCCATCCTCGGTATGACTCCTAAACCATCTCCAAAGGCTGTGGTATCGAAATCATGTTGAACCGCATCCTTTGATATTACAATGTCCCCTATATCTAGTTCTTCATAAACCCCCCCAGCAACCCCTGTATTGATTACATAATTAATATCAAAGTTATCTATCAGGGCTTGAGTACAAACTGCTGCATTTACCTTTCCTATGCCACATTGGACTATAACTATCTTTTTATTTTCTAGGGTCCCTTCGTGGAAGTAACTTCCTGCTATTTGTTTTACCTTTAAATCTGTTGATTTATCTTTTAATCCCGCCACTTCTTCTTCCATGGCTCCAATTATCCCTATTTTCATCATTTCTTCCCCTTTTTCTTATTTGAACTTGTTTTACTATTATAAACATAGAAGAACCCCCAAGCAAGGGCTTGGGGGATTTTTTATTTAATATTAGGTATGGTGCCTATATTAATATTGTCATTAAAATCAGCAAAAGATGAGCTACCACTAGTTGAATAAAATTTATTTGTTATATTGATGGAGGTACTATTATTTAACCATTCCTTATATTGTTCCATCGTTAATCCTGGCCTTGTTTTTAATTCTAAGAAGATGACTAATTTATACTCTCCTTCACCCTTTGTTCTAATGGTAATCGTCTTATCTGAATCTTTAAAGCTCAATGCTCCTGTAACATTTTTAATTTTGTAGCTACTAGCAATATCTGATATTTGTGGATTTATTTTGAGAATAATATCTTTTTCACTCTTTATATTCGTACTATTATCACCATCGGACACCACAAAATCAATATTAATAGTTGCATAATCCGGATATACATACCCCTTATTTGAAGATTTTTCAACTGTAAGAACATGAATTGTTACATTAGCTGTAGCAATTTCTATTTTTTCACCTAACTCTTCATCGTATATTGTCATAGTAGCAGTTAATACCCCTGCTCCTTTGTCATTGGCTTTAATATGGCCACCTGTTTTATTATAGGTAATAACCCCTGATGTACTATATTCAATACTAGTTCCCGTTAAGTCTCCTGGCAAATTGCTGGTGAACAAGGAATCTGCAGCCATGGTATCTCCTTTTAGCATAATACCATCCTCACCTGAAGGCTCTAAATTAACAACATAGGCTATGGTTGATGCGCTCTTAGTAGAACCATCTATGGTAGCTGTTATTACTTCTTTGCCTACTTTTTCTCCTTTTACAGCTACGGGGTTATTCATTGAGCTACCTAAGCTAATAATTCCTTTGTTTTCAGTACCCCAATTTACTTTTAAGGTACTAGGATTTAAACTAGCCTTTAAATCCTTTTGACTGCCCTTTTGTATATATAGCCTTGGGTAAGCTTATTCCTTCAGATACAATAACTTCTCTAGTTGCCATACCTACATTACCGAATTCATCCTCAGCAGTATAAGTTATAATATAGGTTCCTACCACATTGGTATCTAGTTTATCTACTATTTTACCATTTATTTTTATTTCTACTTTAATTTCTTCTTGGTCTATATCAACGAAGTCACCTAAATCATAATCGAAGTCTCTTGCACTATACCCTGGTTCTTCATAAGGGATACCTCGAAATACCTCCATGGGATTATCACCTAATAAAGCAACCTCAGGGGGTGTATTATCTACGATAAAAGCTCCATATATAGCCTCTCTTGCATGGCCCTTCTTATTTTCTGATCTAGCAGCTACATAGTATTTTCCTGATTCTTTTGGAAAAGGAATACCTTTTTCTGCTTCAAAGGTTGCTTCTGCTTCTTCCCCAGGAGTATTATTTGAAGTTGCCCTAAACCAGCTATTTGGAACTCTATATTTATTCTGTTCACTTTCTTTTATAACCTTGTTTTGATACAATTCTTCCATAAAACTTTCATTATCATTCCATGGGGTGTCCTTCATAAACATTTGGAATTCCCCTTCACCACCCCAGTTAAAATATTCCATATAAATCGGATAGGCTACACCTTTCTTAAGAGATACTTTATTATTGGTGTATATTAGCTTTGGTGCAGTATCTATAAAGTAGTCAGTAATTTCTATTTTTTCTCCCCCAACTATAATGTATGCATAGTTTCCATCATCAGATTGTATAGCAAAGTAGAAGTCCCCTGTTCTATCAGGTACTATATAACCCCAAAACTTAGCGGCTTCTTTATAGTCAACTCCCTGTGCCCCAACGTATCCGAAAAATAGGTTTGACCCTATTCTATCATAACCTGTAGGATTTCTTTTAGATGTTTCTAAAAGCCCCGAACGAATTATAATTTCATCCTTAGGATATTTGAATACTTCACTTCTATCAGACCACCTTGCGGTATCTTGCAGGGTCGGCATATGATTAACGTAATAATATCTTGATTTTAAGCCCTCTGTATCTAACATATCAGAAGGATTAACAAGCTCCATTGTTGCATCCAAAGGAAGCCAATTGATATTTTGTTCATTATGATCATTAATAAATGCATATTGTCCAGATACAACATCATTTCCGCTAATATTGATTATAGCAGTTGCACCTTCTTTTGCCTTTAATTTTTCCGATTCGCTTAAAATCTTTTTCTTTCTATCAGGTTTGGAATCATCTGTAACAAAAGGAGAAGAGCCTACTGTCCTATCACCATCTCTAACTTCAATAGATATTTGCGAATATAATTTACCTTTTACTATGACCCTCATATCATTAACTTCTGCTTGCCCATTATTACCAAATGGGTCTGTATAGATTAATTTCCCATTATTAAATAGATATTCTCCTTCTTCCAAAAATTCATATGGAATCTTAAGAGGCTCACATATGAAGTCATATCTATTAGTCTGTGGATTCTTCCTCATGGACGCACTGAGAGTTCCTGTAATTTTCCTTGATTTTTCGTTGTAAGAAAATCCTTCCGGCAAATCCCCTACATTTACCCCCACCGGTATAATTTCTTCGTATTTAACATTTTTGAATTGATATTCATCTAGCATTTTAGCTTTAACTTCATTAAAAGCTTGATTTAGCTCCTCTTCGGATTTAGCATCATAATATATCCTGCTTGCTACTACTGCCTCTGCATTGGCAGAGACTGCTATTTTATTTAAGTAATCTAAATTAGCATCATCAGAAAATCCTATAAAGAAAGGCTTTATATTCTTGTTATCTTTAATCATAGTACCTATTTTTTTAGCATATTCAAGGGAATATGGACGATTATTCTCTCCTGTTGTTTCTGCTAATACTGTTATATTATTTCTACCTTTATACATAAAATATTCTTCATAAGAAAGCCAACCCAGACTTCTCCTATAAGTTTCAAATGGAGTTTTCTGAGTTATTCCTGTATCTCCGCTATCAAGCTTATAGTCTGTAAGACTTTTATTATAAGTTGTAAATCCCTGGGGAACCCCATCGGTCATAACTAGCATAAATTTATTAGCATCTTTATTAGGAGAGTTAGCTAATTCATAATACCCCCTTCGCATCCCATCTCCTATATTGGTTGCCCCATTAGGATACATTGATGCAATCGTTTGCCTAATTTTTGAAACATCCGATGAATTATTCATACGATAAAAACCACTAACATTATCAGCACTATTTGAATACTGAACTATATTAATTGCTACATTTTCCCCTTTGTATTGATCAACAAAATTATTAACTGCCTTTTTTAGTACCTCTATCCTAGTGCTTCTTCCCATTCTTTCTTCCATGCTTCCAGATACATCCAGCACTAGAACAATTTCTCTAAAAGTTGGAGTATAAAATTCACTGTTTCCATAAAGGGTGTATTCAATTTCTTCAGTTGACCCTGTTTCAGTTATAATAACTGATTCTCTCACAATTTGTGAAATGCTAGCATTATATCTATCTGCTCCTAAAGTAGTAAATGGTGTCAAAAATATCTGCAATACAAATACAAAAGCTAAATACAATCCAAACTTCTTACCTACTTTCATTAAAATCCCCCGTTTCTTAAAATATTTTAATTAGTTCCCTATTAGATATTGAAATAGGAAAAATAATCTAATTCACTCTCATTATATATCCTTTTTTTAAAACATTCAATACCTTTAAAATAAAACAATGTAAATTGTTTAAAAACCTGTGCATTTTTGGTAAATATTCTAAATCCCTATGGTTATTTCATAAATTAAAATAAATAGACCAAACAAAAAGATAGAGTGGATTATCAAAAATCCACTCTATCACTTTAAAATAACTATTTTATATTAGGGATATTCCCCGGCTTAACACTGCTGATATGTTCAACAAAAGCTGAGCCTTCATCGGCATCAATAGTTAAATAAAACTTATTGTTTACATTGACATTTGTATTATTTCCTACCCACTCTTTAAATTCTCCTATTTTTAATCCACCTTTTAAGGTTAAGTCTAAGAAAAGTGTTAATTTGTAATCCCCTTCTCCATTAATTTTAACTTTAACCCTTTTGTTCCCAGCTGGATTGCCCAATATTTCTAGATTTCCTTCATCTTTTATAGCTTTTGTGATTTTAAAATTATCTGCGATGCCTCCTATTGAAGGAGCTATTCCAAGAACCATTTCCTTACTACCTGTAATGGTTTCTGCATCTTCTCCGTCAGATAACTTAAAACTAACAGTAACAATTGCATAATCAGAAGATATATATCCTACATTAGTGGCAGCATCTACAGTAAGAATAGGAATTGTTTGGCTAACGGTAGCAATTTCTATATTTTCATCCTTTTCTTCATCATATGCCGTCATAATAGCAGTTAAGATGCCCCTACCTTTGTCAGTAGCTTTAATAGAACCATCTCCACCATTATAACTAATATTTCCCGATGTAATGTATTTTATGTTGATTCCTTCTTCTGCTCCAAATAATGGAGTTAGTGCTGTGGGTAATTCATATTCGAATAATGTATTAGCTCCCATAGTTTCTGACTTTAACATATAATCATCAAAGTCCGAATTCTTCAAATCAACAACATAAACTATGGTAGTTGCCGTTTTAGATGTTCCTATTATACTAGCTGTTATTACTTCAACCCCTACTTCATTTCCTGTAACCTTTACAGAATTATCTGTTGCATTTGTTAGGGAAATTATGTTTTTACCTGCTTCATCACTCCAGTTAACCCTTAGAGTATCGGGATTTAGAATGGCTTCTAGGGTTTTTTGGCTACCTTTTTGTATATACATAACCTTTGGTAAGATTATCCCTTCAGTTACTATAACTGTTCTGGTTTCTTTAGCTTTATTGCCAAATTCATCTTCCGCAGTATAGATAATAGTATAGGTTCCTAATTCATTGGTATCTATTTTCTCAACAACCTTATTATTAAATAGTATCTCTACATTAACCTCTACTTCAACGTATTCACCTAAATCATAATCGAAGTCTCTTGCACTATATCCCGGATCTTTAAAGGGCTCCCCATCAGCAACTATATTAAGGATTGTATCACCTTCTAAGATAATCTCCGGGGGATCATTATCCACGATAAATGGTCCATATACAACCTCTCTTACATTATTTCTTTTATTTTCTGATCTTGCAGCTAGATAGTACTTTCCTGATTGTTCTGGGAACTTAACTACCTTAGAAGCTTCAAAAGTAGCCTCTGCATTTTCTCCAGGGTCATTATTAGAAGTTGCCTTAAACCAACTATTTGGAACTCTAAAGTTATTTGCTTTATCATCTCTTATGATTGGATTTCCATACATCTCACCCATAAAACTGTCATAACCATTCCATGGGGTGTCCTTCATAAACATCTGGAATTCTCCTTCGCCACCCCAGTTAAAGTATTCTATATATATAGGATAAGCTATATCCTTCTTAAGAGATACTTTCTCATTCGTATATATTAGTCTTGGGGAAGTGTCCCTAAAGTAATCAGTTATTACAATTTTTTCCCCTCCGACGATAATATATGCATAGTTTCCATCGTCAGATTGTATAGCAAAATAAAAATCTCCTGTTCTATCGGGTACTATATACCCCCAGAATTTAGCTGCCTCTTTATAATCTACTCCTTGGGCTCCCACATGGCCGAAAAACAAATTGTCTTTGATCTGGTCATAGCCTGTACTGTTATCTCTAGCTGTTTCTAAAAGCCCTGAGCGAATAATTATTTCATCCTTCGGGTTTTTAAATACTTCTCCCCTATTGGACCATTTTTCAGTATCTGTTAAAAGTGGCATATGACTAACATCGTAATATCTTGATTTTAATCCTTCTTCATCTAGTAAATCTGGAGGATTCTTAATATTAATTGTAGATTCCAAGTCCAGCCAATCTATATCTGTTGCATCGGGGTCATTAATGAAGGCATATTGCGTTGATAGTAAATCATGTCCAGTAATATTAATAGTACCTATTGCCCCTTCTTTTGCCTTTAATTTCTCGGAAGGAGAGATAATGAATTTTTGTCTAGTTGGAGGCAAGTCATTGGATTCAATCGGTGAAGAATCAACTATTCTTTCTCCATCATATACCTCCATAGAAATTTGGGGGTATTTCTCATAATCCCTTACATTAACTATTGTATTTGTAACTTCAGCTGTGCTTCTTCTATCAAAAGGATCCGTATAATGTAATTTTGCATTACTAAAATAATACTCTCCCTCATTTGGGAATTCATATACAACTTCAAAAGGAGTACAAACCAGTTCATATTTTCCTGATTGCCCTCTTTTCATAGATGCATCCAAATTACCGTAGAGTTTTCTTGAATACTCTTCAAAGTAAAATCCAATGGGAAGGACTTTTACTTTAACCCCTTTTGGTATTATCTCCTCATAATATGCAGATTTGAATTTAAATTCGCCATTTGAGCTGTTATAATTCTCCTCTGTACCAAAAAGGGTGTATTTAATCTTTGTGTTGTCTCCCTTTGTTGTTGTAACTACTGCTTCTCTCACTACTTGGGTAATACTAGCACTTCTATACTCTGCAAAGGACTGAATAGGCATCAACACTAGCTGTAAAATTAATGTAAATAAAATACAAAACCCCAATTTACCCTTGATTTTCATTATTCTCCCTCCATGTTTTATTTATTAATATTATATTCCTTTGTACTAATTAAAAAGACAAATATTACATTTTTTATGTAACAATTCAATTATATATCCTCTTAAAAGTTTTTTCAATAGTTTTAACAATTTATTCTATTTTAATTTTAAAAAAGATGAAGATATCTTCATCTTTTTTCATATTCACCTATATTCCTAAATTTTCTATATCTGTCTTGCAATAAATCCTGTACAGATTTATTTTTCATCTCATCTAATCCCTTTTTAATAAACCCTTTAATCTCATTACTTATTTCACCAATATCCTTATGAGCCCCTTCTAGGGGTTCAGGTATAATCTCGTCAATAATTTTAAATTCCTTTAAATCTTTCGCCGTAATTTTCATAATATCTGCTGCTTCTTTTGCTTTTGAACTGTCTTTCCACAAAATGGCTGCAAAGCCTTCGGGGGATAATATAGAATAAATAGAGTGTTCTAGCATATATATTTTATCTCCTACCCCTAGGGCTAAGGCTCCACCACTGCCTCCTTCCCCTATAACTATGGATATTATAGGAGTCTTTATCCTTGACATTTCCATTAAATTGAGGGCTATAGCTTCCCCCTGTCCCCTTTCCTCCGCACCAAGCCCACAGAAGGCTCCGGGAGTATCAATAAAACATATTATAGGGCGTTTGAATTTTTCTGCTTGTTTCATTAATCTTAGGGCTTTCCTGTACCCTTCGGGATGGGGCATTCCAAAATTCCTTTTTATATTTTCTTTAGTATTCCTCCCCTTTTGATGACCGATAATTGTCACAGGAATATCCTCTAAAAAGGCAATACCACCTACAATGGATGGATCATCACTAAAATTTCTATCTCCATGAAACTCTATAAAATCCCCAAATATCTTATCTATATAATCAAAGGTTGTTGGTCTTTCCCCATGTCTTGCCAAGCCTACCTTATCCCAAGGGGTAAGATTACTATAGGCTTCCCTTTTTAGTCCCATAAGTTTTTGTTCGATTACCTTTATTTCCTTTGATAGGTCTACCTCATGGATATTTGAAAACTCCTTTAGGGCTTGAAGCTGGTTTTCCAATGTTTCTAAATCCTTGTTTAACTTTTCCATTACTCCACCTCCTTATGAAGGTGTAAGATATTTCCTATGGTTTCTTTTAAAAAATCTCTCTTTACGACTTTATCAATGAATCCATGCTCCAATAAAAATTCTGCTCTTTGAAATCCTTCAGGGAGCTTTTGTTTTATGGTTTGCTCAATTACCCTAGGCCCTGCAAATCCTATTAAAGCCCCCACTTCCGCCAGTATTATATCCCCCAGCATCGCAAAACTTGCGGTCACTCCCCCAGTCGTAGGGTCAGTTAATACAGATATATATAGAAGTCCTTCATCATCATGCCTGGCAATGGCACTGCTGGTTTTTGCCATTTGCATAAGGGAAAATATCCCCTCTTGCATCCTAGCTCCTCCCGATGAGCAAAAGATTACAATAGGAAATCTCCTTTTGGTTGCTTCTTCTACTGCCCTTGTAATTTTTTCCCCTACTACCGAGCCCATACTTCCCATCAAAAAGTTGCTATCCATTACACATATAACTGTCTCTTCACCACAAACTTTGCCTATCCCTGTTATTACTGCTTCCTTTATCCCCGCTTTCTCTTCCTGACTTCTAATCTTATCTTCATATTCGGGGTAATTTAAGGGGTTTAGGGTTAATAAATCCTCATCTAACTCTATAAAAGTATCCTTATCCACAATCAATTCTATCCTATCTTTTGCTCCCATTCTAAAATGAAAGCCACAATAGGGACATAATTTGTTATTATCCTCTAAATCTTTTTTATACACAATTTTTTCACAAGAGCTGCACTTTATCCACATGCCATTGGGGATATTGGGGATGGGGGGGTTCTCATAAGAAGGAGCGGATGTGGTAACGTATTTGGTTTTTTTAAATAGGCCGTTTAACAATTTCTACACCACCTTCTAATGAATTACAAAGTATTGGATTTAAAATGCTTTTCTATAAAACCAGTATCTATACTGCCTTCTTCAAAATCTTTAATATGCGCAATTTGAAATAAAAAATCTATATTAGTATCCATCCCTTGGATTATAAATTCCCCTAGGGCAGATTTCATTTTGGCTATAGCATCTTTTCTATCTATGCCATAGGCTATAAGTTTTGCAATCATGGAATCATAAGTAGGGGGAACCTTATAGCCCTCATATAGGGCGCTTTCCACCCTAATACCAAATCCTCCTGGAAAATGCAGGTTTTTAACTGTCCCTGGAGAAGGCATGAAACCTCTTCTTGGGTTTTCTGCATTAATTCTACATTCGATAGCATGACCCTTTATTTTAATTTCCTCTTGTTTTAAAGACATGGGAAGGCCCGCCGCAATTTTTATCTGCTCCTTTATTAAGTCTATGCCCGTTACCATTTCTGTAACAGGATGTTCCACCTGGATTCTCGTATTCATTTCTATGAAATAAAATTTGCCTTCTTTATCTAATAAAAATTCTATGGTTCCTGCATTTTTATAATTAATGGATTTTGCAGCAAGTACTGCTGCCTCCCCCATCTTCTTTCGAAGGTTTGGGCTAATCGCTGGGGATGGAGCCTCTTCTATTACCTTTTGATGTCTTCTTTGAATGGAGCAATCCCTTTCCCCTAAGTGAATTATATTTCCGAAATCATCTCCTAGAATTTGAAATTCTATATGTCTTGGATTTTGTACAAATTTTTCTATATACATGGTATCATCCCCGAAGGATGCCTTGGCTTCCTGCTTTGCCGTGGTAAATGCCTTAAGAAACTCCTCTTTTGAGTAAGCAAGCCTCATGCCTCTGCCGCCGCCGCCTGCCGATGCTTTTATCATAACAGGATATCCTATTTCACTAGCTATATTTAAGGCTTCCTCAATATCCGAAACTGCTCCATCTGAGCCGGGAACTACAGGAACTCCCGCCTTTACCATGGTTTCCCTCGCCTTTGATTTATTTCCCATAAAATCTATCATATCTGCGGTAGGACCTATAAAAGTAATCTTACAATCCTGACACATCTGGGCAAAACGACTATTTTCAGATAAAAATCCAAACCCCGGATGGATTGCTTGAGCCCCTGTCAAAATCGTTGCACTTATTATATTTTCTATATTAAGATAACTATCACTGCCCTTAGGCGGTCCTACGCATATAGCTTCATCTGCCATCTGAACATGGAGGGCTTCTTTATCCATAGTAGAATAAATCGCAACAGTCTCTATGCCCATTTCTCTACAGGCTCTTATTATTCGTACTGCTATTTCTCCTCTATTAGCGATTAAAATCTTATTAAACATACAATCCCCCTTTCGGGTTTATCCAATAGCAAATGTAAGCTCGGCTTCACAGACCTTTTTATCTTCTACAAAAGCACAAGCCTTACCAATACCTATTGGCCCTCTTCTTTTTATAATCTCAACTTCCAATCTTAAAGTATCACCGGGAATAACCTTTTCCCTAAAACGTGCCTTATTGATACCTCCAAAATAAGCAGTCTTGCCCTTTAATTCTTCCAAAGATAGAAGACATACCGCTCCTACTTGGGCTAAGGCCTCTATAATCAATACCCCGGGCATTACAGGTTCCTTGGGAAAATGTCCCTGGAAAAAGTATTCGTTCATTGTTACATTTTTATATCCTATACCCTTTACCCCCGGTTCCAATTCATTTATTTTGTCTATTAATAAAAATGGATATCTATGGGGTATTATCCCTTGTATTTCTTTTATGTTTAGCATATTCTCACCTCTTATGACTTTATTCTAAATAGAGGCTCATTATATTCTACCAGTTCTTCATTTTTTACGAAGACTTCAACTACTTCCCCATCTGTATCAGCTTCTATTTCATTCATTAACTTCATAGCCTCTATAATGCATAAAGTATCACCTTTTTTAACTCTACTTCCTACTTCTACAAAAGGGTTTGCCTCTGGAGAAGGGGAATTATAAAAGGTCCCTACTATTGGAGATTTAACTATAGTGCCTTCTTTTATTTCTTCCTTGGGGGTCACTTCTACTAGTGTTTCTTCTTTTATGGGATTGATTTCTTTTATAGTTTGGATTTTAGGTTCTATAGAAGAGATAGATACCATTTCTTTTTCTTTTTTTATTTTTATTTTCAGACCATCTTTTTCTATTTCAAGGTGGGTTAAATTTGTCCCATCCATTGTTTTTATTAATTGTTCAATTGATTTATAATCCATAGCCGGCCTCCTTAGTTCATATATTTTTTAAATAGCAAGGAAGCATTATGTCCTCCAAAACCCAAAGAATTGGATAGAGCATAATTAACTTCACACTTTCTTCCTACATTAGGTACATAATCTAGGTCACATTCAGGGTCGGGGTTTTTATAACCTATAGTTGGAGGAATAAAATCTTCTCCTAAGGATTTTATGCATATTATTGCTTCTATTGCTCCCGCTGCCCCAAGCAGATGCCCGGTCATAGATTTTGTTGAGCTAATTGCTACATTTTTAGCTTCCTCTTTAAATGCCAATTTAATAGCTGCCGTTTCAAACTTATCATTAAGAGGAGTACTAGTTCCATGGGCATTTATATAGGATACCTCTTTTGGAGTAATTCCTCCCTCATCCATTGCTTCTAACATCGCCCTTGCTGCGCCATCCCCATCAGGATCTGGAGACGTAATATGATAAGCATCACAACTTGCCCCATATCCTACTACTTCGCCATATATCTTAGCCCCTCGTTTTATGGCATGTTCTAGGGATTCTAATATAACAATCCCTGACCCTTCGCCCATTACAAAACCACTTCTATCGGCATCAAAAGGAATAGATGCCCTATATTTATCAGTTGCCAAAGTAAGAGCTGTAAGGGAAGAAAAGCCCGCAACAGATATTGGGGTGATTCCCGCCTCTGCCCCCCCTGCTATAATAATATCTGCCCTTCCTCTTTGGATAGTATTAAAAGCTTCACCTATGGCATGACTTCCTGTCGCACAGGCTGTAACTACGGTGGAGCAAATTCCCCTGGCTCCAAATTGTATTGCAATGTTTCCCGCTGCCATATTGCTTATAATCATGGGTATCAAAAGGGGTGAGACTCTTCTTGGGCCCTTTTGCAGCATTTTTTCATGTTCCTTTTCAATTGTCCCAATACCACCAATGCCAGAGCCCACAATAACTCCAAACCTTTCCTTTACAATTGAATCAAGATTTAATTTGGAGTCATCTACCGCCATTTTAGCAGCGGCTACGGCGTATTGACTATATAAATCCATTCGCCTTGCTTCCTTTTTATCCATATAAATGCTAGGATCAAAATCCCTTACTTCTCCTGCCAGTTTAACTTGAAAGTCCTCTGTATCAAAATGGGTTATTTTATCTATACCACATTTACCAGCCTTAGTGTTTTCCCAGAAACTTTCTACAGAGTTTCCTAGGGGAGTTACGCATCCCATTCCCGTAATAACAACTCTCTTTTTCATAACCTACCTCCAGTCTAAAGGCTTCCCATTGCCATTCCACCATCTATAGCTATAACCTGACCTGTAATATAATTTGCTTCATCAGAAGCCAAAAATCCTACTAAATTAGCAACTTCCCTAGCCTTGCCTATTCTTCCTAGGGGAATTGCCTTTACTATTGCTTCTTTATGTTTATCCGAAAGAGTATCTGTCATATCACTTTCAATGAATCCTGGTGCCACTGCATTAACGGTAATTCCCCTTAGGGCTAGTTCTTTAGCTGCTGATTTGGTAATTCCTAAAATCCCCGCTTTAGCTGCTGCATAATTTATTTGACCTATATTCCCCATAAGCCCTATAACAGAAGATATATTTATAATCCTACCATGTTTTTGCTTTATCATTATCTTACTTACATGTTTTATGCAATTAAATGTACCTTTTAAATTAACCTTTATAACTTCGTCAAACTCCTCTTCTTTCATCCTAAGAATTAGGTTATCCCTTATTATTCCTGCATTATTTACTAGAACATCAATGGATCCTAATTTTTTAAAGGTTGTGTTTACTAAATCCTCACAATCTTTATAGGAGCTGGCATCTGCCTTTATTCCTAAGGCTTTTACTCCCTTTGCTTCTATTTCTTTTATTGTCTTTTTGGCTGCCTCTTCATTGCTTATATAGCTAAATGTTATATTCATACCCTTTTCAGCTAAATAAAGGGCAATTTCTTTTCCTATTCCTCTACTGCCCCCAGTTACAAGGGCATTTTTATTGTTTTCCATAGCTACCTCCTAAGAATTTCTAAGGTTTTTTCCAAGGATGTCATGTCTTCTACATTACATACAGTAACAGAACGGTTTATTTTTCTAATAAAACCAGTTAAAACTTTGCCCGGTCCTAATTCTATAAAAGTATCTACCCCTTCTTCTATCATTTTATTAATGCTTTGTTCCCATAAAACTGAACTCATTATCTGCCTTTTAAGTAGGCTTTTTATTTCTTCTTTTTTCACATAATTGGCGTTCACATTGCTAATAACAGGGATAGATATATCTTTAAAATTAATGCCTTCTAATTCTTTTTCTAATTTTTGGGCCGCTCCCTTTAGCATTGAAGTATGAAAAGGCCCACTGACAGTAAGGGGTATTACCCTCTTTGCTCCCGCAAGCTTTAACTGTTCTTCTGCTATTTTTAGAGCTTTTAGCTCCCCTCCTATTACAATCTGTCCTGGGCAATTAAAATTAGAAGCTTCCACTATTCCCTCAGTGATTGTATTTAGAGTATTTTCTAGTTCTTCCTTGGAAAGTCCTAAGACTGCACTCATTCCTCCAATATTGCTAGGAACAGCCTCCTCCATAAACTGCCCTCTTTTTCTAACCAAGGATACCCCTTCCTTAAAATCTAGGGCACCACTTGCTATCAAGGCCGAATATTCCCCTAGACTAAGGCCTGCTACCATATCCGGTTTTATCTTTTTTTCTATTGCCCTTAGGGCTATCATATTCACAGTTAAAATAGCAGGTTGCGTATATCTTGTTTGATTTAATCTTCCTTGTTTATCTTCAAAGCATAACTTCCTAATATCAAAGTCTAAGACCCCATTTGCCTCTTCAAAAACCTCGTTACATTCTTCTATATTCTCTGCCAAATCTCTTCCCATATTTATATACTGGGAGCCTTGGCCTGCAAACAAAAATGCAGTTTTCATGGTAATCTCCCCTAGAATTTATAATAGATAATTAGCTTTATTTATTAGTATTTCATTTGCTTCCTTGAACATTTCTTCTATAATTTCAGTACAGGTTTGCTCTTTATTAATCATTCCTGCAATCTGTCCTGCCATAACCGAACCCCCATCAACATCCCCTTCTCTTGTTGCCCTTGGAAGAGCCCCTTGACCTAGTTCTTCATATTTGTCTAAGGATGCCGCTATTTTTTCAAGTTTTAAAAGCTCCCTTGATAGTCTATTCCTAAGAATCCTAACAGGATGCCCTGTTGGTCTTCCTGTTACTACGGTATCTATATCATTTGCCTTTAAGATTCTATCTTTGTAAGCTTGATGTATGGTACACTCTTTTGCGACTAAAAATCTTGTTCCCACTTGTACCCCTATTGCACCTAACATAAGGGTTGCTGCAATCCCTCTACCATCTCCTATACCCCCTGCGGCAATAACGGGAATTTTTATTCCATCCGCCACTTGAGGAAGAAGTGCCATGGTAGTTAGTTCCCCAACATGACCTCCAGCCTCGCAGCCCTCTGCAATCACAGCATCGGCACCACATCTTTCCATCCTTTTTGCCAAGGCCACAGATGGTATAACAGGTATTACTTTTATACCGTGTTCTTTCCACATATCCATATATTTTCCCGGATTCCCTGCCCCTGTTGTAATAACCTTTACCCCCTCTTCACATACGAGATGAGCTATCTCTTCAGCGTTATCACTAAGAAGCATTATATTAACCCCAAAGGGTTTATTGGTTAATCCTTTCGTTTTTCTTATTTCATCCCTTACATAAGGAGTCGGGGCATTACCGGAGGCAATAATCCCAAGGCCTCCTGCATTAGAAACGGCAGCAGCTAGACTATGATCTGCAATCCATGCCATACCCCCTTGAATAATGGGATATTTTACTCCTATTTCACTCCAAAAACCATGCATACCTTTTACCTCCTAGAAGAAAAGTCAGATGCACTCATCTGACTCTTTATTCCTGCTTGGACTCAATATACTTTACTGCATCTTCTACTGTCCTAATGCCTTCCATATCTTCATTAGGAATTTCTAGTTCAAATTCTTCTTCTAATGCCATTACTATTTGGAATAAATCCAAAGAATCGGCATCTAAATCTTCTTGAAAATTAGACTCTAGCTTGATTTCGCTTTCATCAACCCCTAGTTGTTCTACTATAATCTCTTGTATTTTCTTTAATATCATTTTAAATTCCTCCTAATATTTTAATTTATTTCCATTGGAGTAACACCGAACCCCAGGTTAGGCCTCCTCCAAATCCAACCAATACTAATAAATCATCTTTTTTTATTATCCTTTTTTGATTCATTTCATTTAATGCTATGGGAATGGTTGCGGCAGTTGTGTTGCCGTAATCCTGAATATTTTTATAAAACTTATTAATATCTATGCCCATCTTTTTTGCTACTGCATCCATTATCCTTGCATTGGCCTGGTGGAGCACATAGTATTTTATATCTTCATTTGTATAAGCCCCATTATTTAATACCATTTCTATACTCTGTGGAACTATAGTGGTAGAAAAGCGGTATACTTCCTTTCCATTCATATGCATGATTGATTGTTCTTCCTTGGTGGCATCCATAAAAGGATGGTTCATATGAGCCCCAGGACAAGATAATAATTCATCTCCCCTGCCATTAGAACCCGTATAAAAAGATATTAATCCTTTTTCAGTGCTTCTTTGTAAAACTACAGCCCCCGCCCCATCCCCAAACAGGACACAGGTACTTCTATCGGACCAATCCAGTATCTTTGAATTGGTATCTGCTCCGATTATTAAGATGGTTTTACTTTGTCCTGAACGGATAAATTGGAAACCTGTGTTAAGAGCATATATAAACCCTGAACAGGCTGCTGAGATATCAAAACAAGTCGCATTATAAGCACCAATTTCTTTTTGTACCAAACATGCAGTAGAGGGCATAAAAGAATCCGGGGTTATGGTGGCAACTATAATCAAATCCACTTTATCCGGTGTAATTTTCGCATCTTTAAGGGCCTCCTTAGCAGCCTTTGAGGCTATTTCTGATGTATTTTCCCCCGTTGATATCCTTCTTTTTCTTATTCCTGTTCGGCTGGCAATCCATTCATCAGTGGTTTCTACTATATTAGATAACATATCATTGGTTATAATTTGCTCCGGAACAAAGCTTCCTGTCCCAATAATCTTAGCTTCATACATATTAAGACTCCTCTTTTTGGTTTAAATGATAGCGACTTTTTAAATAACTACTTAACTGATTAAGTGATTTAACCAAAATTTCCTCATCTTCTAACTCCATTCCTTCTATCATGGCGGTAATCATATCCGTATGAAATTTTTCATGGATTCTATGAGCAAGCTTACCTTTCTTGGTAAGTTGTATTTGTACTATTCTCCTATCATCTTCAACCCTTTTTCTTTCTACATAATCTTTTTTAACCAATCTGTTTATGGCTGTTGTCAAGGTTCCCACAGTGATTTTCAAATCTTGGGCTACTTCTGACATAGTCCTTGGATGATACATTCCTATAGCCTCGATGGTGTGCATTTCTGTAACGGATAAATCGCTAAATGCCCCTTTTTTCAAGGCAGTTTGTTCAATAGTTAAAATATCATTAAAGATATCTACCATCAGATGATTTAAAACTTCTGTTAACTTTTTCATTCTGTATCACCTCAAGCATTTTTTGATACTCAAATATTTTGATAATCAAAGTATATATAAAAAAATTATTTTTGTCAATAAATTTTTTCCTTTCCAATCTTTATTTGAATTTTAAATGGGAATATGAGAAAAATAATTAAAGAAAGGAGGTTTTTTTATGTTTCATAGCAATCCTGAAGAAAATAAAAGATTAAAAAACAGAAGTGGAATGAATCAAACTTCTAACGAAGATAAAAGAAGACTTGAACAATTAGAAAATTTAGTTGAGGCCCATACAAGGACCGAAAGACATCTTGAACAATATTCTAACATTGCATCAGAGGAGCATCTAGAAAGAGCAGAGGAACTTCAAAATGTGAGGGAAGAAGAAATCGAACATCTTGAAGATATTATTGCATATGGAGAAAATGTAAAGAATAATCAGCTAGAAAATGTAAAGAAAAACTTTGAGTATACAAAAGGCTATATGAATAATAACTTAAATCACATGGATAAAAAAACTTTAGAAAAAACTAAGGAAAAACAAGAGCATAGAAAAGAACAAATGGACTTTTTACAGTAAAAAGGTCAGCATCTGCTGACCTTTAGCTATTTAAAAGCTGTTTTGCTTCTTCTATATATTCTTTTGTTTTTTCTGTCATTTCTATATTTACCAAAGCCTTGCTATTTGTGTCTTTCAAATCTTTTTCTAATTTGATGATTCTTTCAAGATAAGGTTTTGCAGACTCCTCATCCCCTTGTTCCATATAAAACTGAACTACAGCTAAATATGCCTGGGCAACTTCCTGATATCTTGGGGAATACATAGGATTAAGCTTTAGGGCTTTTTCTACAGCCAAGAGCCCTTCTTCAATATTTCCGCTGTGAAACATGCTTTGAGCCCGATTCATAGCTATAAATGGATTGTAAGGTTCTAATTTATATGCCCTTTTTACTAATGCAGCCTGTTTAGTTTCTAATATAAGAATTTGATTAGAATCATTTTTTTCAAGAATCTTATAGAATTCATTGTAAAGCTCTGATAAATCATAAAGTAAATCGGAATCTACCGGTTCTCCTTCACGGATCATATAATTAACATTCCAACCATTAAAGGCAATTGCCTTTTCCATAATATTTATCGAATCCAAAACATCTTGAGGCGTAACATTTTCGTGATTTACCAGTTTAGTTGCCTTTACGGCATAACTTCTTCCAATCTGCCAAGAAACTGGGAAGATTACTATCACTAAACCCAGTAGCATCCCTACCCAAGGTTTAATCGAAATTTCCATATCTTTTTTTACTTTTATACCATTGGCACATCCCATAAGGGCAAATCCCATAAGTGGGAGGGAAAAATAGGAGAAATTAAAATCTAAAGTACTATGGGCTAATAGCATTAGTATAGGCATAAGAACTAATGTTATTATTATCCCACTTTCACTCTTTCTGTTTTTAAAGTATAAGATAAATAGGGATACCACAAGCAAGATTAAAACCAAAATCCCAAGTAAGCCTGTTTCTAGCCACATCTGGAGAGGAAGGCTATGGGCCTCTGATGAGCCGTAAAAATAAGACTGATACTGCCTATACATGGAATTCCAAGCGTTACCCCCAGCTCCTAAGAGCCAATGTTCTTTTAATATATTCAATCCATCCCTATAGAAATTATTTCTCCCCGATGTAATACCTGTTATAGAACCTATTTGGGAGAAACGCTCAACTAAAAACTTTGGAAGAATTTTAAATAAAAATCCTGTCTTTAATGCTGTAATTCCTCCAATTAAACTTACTGCTCCCAAAAAAGCAGCTACTATTAGATATATTTTCGTTGAGATTTTAGATAGGAATGGTAGGGCATATATCAAAACAAAGCTTATTACCAATGCAGCTATAAAAGATACTATAGTAATAATCCACCCCTTTTTTATTAAACCTTGCCCTTCATTTTTCATTATTAATGGAATCATTGCAGTTAATAATCTTCCTGAAAATAAGGAAATTACCATAGAAGGTAAACTAGAAAGTATGACTTCCAACCGTTTTCCCTTTCCCGGAATAAGGATAATTAATAAAATATAAATAA